>CAZERB010000289.1:0-2050 GCA_964514645.1 uncultured Anaerolineales bacterium | reverse complement strand
TGACGCCCTATATCATAACCATGATCGTCCTAGCCGGCCTAATCGGGCGGACCACCCCGCCGGCCGCCGATGGGAAACCCTATGAGAAGCAATAACCCTATCTCGATCTCTACGGGAAGGGTCTGAGATGCGTGGAAAGTTGAAACTTTGGCTACTAGAACTGCGGGCTCCTTTCTTCACCGCCTCTATCGTTCCCGTCCTCCTAGGGGCGGTCATCGCCTGGCAGAGAATGGGCACCTTCCATGGGGGCTGGTTCCTCCTCACCCTGGTAGCGGCCATGGCGGTCCATGCGGGCATAAATATAGCCAACGACTACTTTGACCACCTGAGCGGGAACGACCCGATTAACGTGGAGTTCGTGAGCCCCTTCACGGGGGGGAGCCGCTTGATCCAAGAAGGGCTACTCTCCCCCCGGGAAGTCTTGATAGAATCGCTCTTCCTCTTTGCTTTGGGGAGTGCCATCGGCCTCTATTTGACTTGGGCTCGGGGGCCCGTAGTTTTGGTCTTGGGCCTCATCGGCCTCTTCTCCGGATTCTTCTATACCGCGCCCCCCATCTATCTAGCCAAGCGGGGCATCGGCGAGTTCTTCGTGGGACTCAACTGCGGTTTCCTCATAACCTTGGGTTCTTACTATGTACAGGCCCGATCCCTGGCTTGGGAGCCTGTAGTGGCCGCCATCCCCGTGGCTTGCCTGATCGCCGCCGTCTTATGGATAAACGAGTTCCAAGATGCCCCCGCCGACCACGCGGTGGGCAAAGATACCCTGGTGGTGAGGCTGGGGAGAAGGAGGGCGGTAACAGGTTATATCTCTCTCATGGTAGCCACCTACCTCTCCATACTCTTGGCCGCAGCCTTAAGGGTTATTTCCCCCTTCACTCTCCTCGCTCTCCTTACTTTTCCCCTCGCCTGGAAGGCTATAGGCGTCGCTCGTCTCCATTATGATGATTACCAGCGGCTCACCCCAGCCAACGCGACCACTATACAGATCCATATGCTGACCGGGCTCCTCCTTATCTTGGGTTACCTCCTCGATAAGGTGATCTAGCTTTTGCCGTTACGCCTCCATAAAATGCTCAAACTCTACTCCACTTCTGAAGAGAAAGCCCGCTATGTTCACCATATGTTCGCTCGCATCGCTAGCCGCTACGACCTGGCTAACAGGGTGCTCTCTTGGGGACAGGATCTGGGCTGGCGAAGGAGAGCGGCTCGTCTCGCCCTTCTACCTGCCCAAGGCAGGGTTCTCGACCTGGGCACCGGCACCGGAGAGATGGCTCTGCTCCTGGCCCAAGAGGGCCCTTGTCGAGTCACGGCCTTAGATTTCTCCCCACCCATGTTGGCCCTGGGGCGCCAAAAGGCTGAGGCTAGAGGCGTATCTATCGACTTCCTGATAGGAGATGGCTTATCGCTGCCTTTCCCAGATCATCTCTTCGACCGCCTCATCTCCGCTTTCGTCCTGCGCAACCTGAAGAGCATCTCCCAAGGCCTAGCCGAGATGTGCCGCGTAGTTAAGCCGGGAGGGTATCTCATCTCCCTGGAACTCTTCAAACCCCAAGGCAGGGCGATTCGCCCTCTCTACGATCTCTATCTCAATCGCCTAGCACCCCGCTTGGGCCAACTCATCACCGGCGACGGTGAGGCTTATCGCTATTTGCCCTTTTCCATCGAGGGGTTCTTCACTCCTCAAAAACTGCGCTGGGCCATGGAGGAAGCCGGCCTGGTGGAGGTAGAATATTTTCTTTTGGCCTGGGGTATAGCCGCCATCCATAGGGGACGCAAACCCTAGTCGGTTCTTGCCTTCCTCGAAGAATGTGCTATAATTCTAATAACCTTGGGAAGGAGAGGAGTCTCATGAAGAGGAGCGTTCCCTTGGCTTTATTGATCTTGTTAGCGGTCCTGGGCTGCTCTTTTGGCAGCCTCCTAGGCCAAGCCCCCACTCCGACGGTTACACCCACCCGAACGTTAATGCCCACCTTTACCGCCATCCCCACCGATACGCCGACCCCGGTAGCCACCGATACCCCCACGCCTACCGACACGCCCACCCCCACTG
>CAZERB010000288.1:0-2051 GCA_964514645.1 uncultured Anaerolineales bacterium | reverse complement strand
CTACCAGTTGTTGGATCGCCTGGGGCTGATCACCAGTAGGCCTGAAATCGGAAAAAAGTTTGAATTCTGGCATAGTGCTCCCTCAGAAAGTCAGAGCCGCCTATAGGGGCTGCCAAAGCATATTTCCTATAGAACTTCCGTTCAAACTCTTATTATACTACGCTTTTGGGGATTTGTCTAGCATTCGGTATCTCTCTAGCCCGTTGCATAATATTATGTAAATGGTACGAAAGTACTATTGACTAGATAACAAAAAGATGGGAAAATGTAGGCCAGAAGTGGACAAAAGTGGGCTATAGAGGACAGGAGAGGAGAGGGTGATGGCTATTGCTGTTCGTGAAGTTTTCACACCAGAAGAGGTGGCCCAGCTTTTGAGCCTGAGCCGCAAGACAATCTACCGTTTTATCCAGAACGGGGAACTAATTGCAGCGCGCGTCGGTCATCAGTATCGCATTCCAAAGCGCCATATCGACCTGTTTTTGGCCTCAAAAAGTACAGGCAATGAAGCAACTCAGGCTCTATTTGAACGAGTTGCCGAGGTTGCTTCGCGATATGACTTCGATCCAGAGAAAATCGAGCGAGATGTTGCCGAGGCAGTTGAGGCGGTGCGTCGGGGTGGTTAGTGATCCGCGCTGTTCTCGACACGAATGTGCTGATCAGTGCCTTCATCAATAGGCACGGAGCACCGCGACATATCTTCAAGGCATGGCAAGAGGGCAAGTTCGAGATAGTCACCAGCTTGCCCCTTTTGCTAGAACTTGACAGGGCCTTGCATTATGATCGTATCCTTCGGAACTATGCATTGTCGGAAGACGATATTTATGTATATCTTCTACTCTTGGGGACTCAAACAATTGTCGTTCCTGCGCTTCCAGACATAGGTGGTGTGTGCGCAGACCCAGAAGACGATAAGTTTCTTGCCTGCGCCCTTGTGGGTCAAGCTCAATTTGTTGTAAGTGGCGATCCCGACCTGTTGGATGTAGGCACATTTGCAGGTGCGCGAATAATCACGCCAAGGGACTTCGCGACTCAAGTTGTTGGCGGCTGGCAATCGGCTTTCCCCCAGATGGCGCAGTCTTAGGCCGCTTTTCGCACATTGTTCCTTAGCGCGCTCAATGCCGTTTGCCTTGCTTTCCCCAACGCCATCGCCTGCATCGGAGTGTTTTGTCCCTCCTTTGCGCTACTACCTTTCCCCCATGTTAATTTGACACTGCCTCGAGCATGGGTTAGAGTGACTCGTCGTAACGAGGAGATATGAGAGTTAGGCTTGTGGTTACATTGATGTTTCTCCTCTTGACGGCGGTGAGCATCGCTAAGGCCCAGGATGAGAGCCGCTGCCCGGAGGTGGGGGATATCCCCGGCAACCTGGTATTCAATTGCTCTTTTGAGAAAGGCTGGGTGAGCATTGATTTGGGCGAGATCGGGGAGGGCTGGTGGTATTTCGTGGAGGCTGGGCGGCCAGCGTTCGTGCACTCTACCTTCGAGCGGCGCCATGGGAATACCGCTCAGCAGATCTGGTCCGATGGAGAGGCTTTCACCGCGGGCATCTATCAGCAGGTCAATGTCACCCCAGGGGTGGCCTATCAGGCGCATGTGGGCTGGGCGGTCTTCGCCTCCACCAACCCTGATGGGAGCCGGAACACGGGCCCCCTTATCGAGAGAAGGATCGGGATCGACCCCACTGGGGGCACGGACCCAACCTCAGGCAATGTCCTCTGGAGCCCATCTCTGTGGGAGGATACCAAGGACTCATCGATACTCAGCGTCACCGCCGTCGCTCAGGGGCCCGTTATTACCGTTTTTGTGAGGGCTCACAACCCTGCCTCCCATGGGGCGGACCAAGTCTTCTTCGACTTGGTGAGCCTGGTAGTGAGTCCTGAGCAGCCGACCTCCACCCCAGTCCCGCCGACACCCACCTCGACTCCAGCACCTCCTACACCGACTTCGACGCCGGTGCCTCCATCGCCAACTCTGACGCCGACTGATACACCCTCGCCTACTCTTACTCTCACACCTCCACCTACGTCCACACCCCTGCCTCCCACGGCTAC
>CAZERB010000287.1:0-2055 GCA_964514645.1 uncultured Anaerolineales bacterium | reverse complement strand
GAAAAGAGGAACGTCGACTCGCTGTAGAGTGGAGACCCAGTTGAAGCCAGAAGAGCGATCAAGCGGGCTATCGCGACTTCGGGAAGGTGGCCTCGCGCAAAGATGGAGGAGCGCCACCCCTGTTGTGTCTATTTCTCGGACGGGAGCGGCCATCTCCTAGTGACCGCTTCCCTCTAGGTGAAGGCATGAACTCGATCTATCTTTGACCTTGCTGGTTTTCTATATTGAAGCACTGTTAGACGACCATTCTCTCCTGGAGGTCTCTTGAATAACCGCCCATCGTCCAACCAGGTGAAGGCCTCATTCTCCTACCCCCTCTCCTTTTACCTCATCATGGCCTCCACTTTCCTTTTCTTTTTCAGCATGCACCTCCTCATCACCCCTCTCCCCTTGTATATCAAGGAGGTGGGAGGCGAACCCTCACAGATCGGCTTGGTGATGGGGGTGTTCGCCCTCACCGCAGTCCTCTCCCGCCCCCTCGTAGGACGGCTGGTGGACACCTGGGGGCGGAAGCCGGTGATGATGATCGGGAGCGCCATCTTCATCCTGGGGCCCCTCTTCTATACCCTGGCCCGCTCGGTACCTTCGCTCTTTCTGGCCCGCATGTTCCACGGCATGGGGATAGCCGCTTTCACCACCGCTTACTCCACTCTCGTTGTCGACTTGGTGCCGCCGCCCAGGCGAGGGGAGGCTTTGGGCCTGGCCGGGGTAGCCGCGCCCCTTTCCATCATGCTGGCCCCGCCCCTGGGAGGCGCTCTCCTTCCTAGGCTGGATTTCTCCCTCCTCTTCCTCATCTCTGCTCTGCTAGCGGCTTTGAGCCTCCTCGTGGCTACCCCCATCCGAGAGGCCGCGCGAACCACGAATCCTCAAAAAACACCAGGCTTCTTGGACACCCTCAACGAACGATATATCTGGGTGCCTTGTCTCTTGGCCCTGGTTGTGGGGCTGCCCTGGGGCTCCCTCATAAACTTCTTGCCCCTCTTCGGCGTAGAGAGGGGGATTGCCAACGTAGGACTCTTCTTCACCGCCTACGGCCTGATGGCCATCACCGCGCGGATGCCCCTAGGGCGTCTATCGGATAGGGTGGGACGGATGACGGTCATCGTCCCGGCGACGGTGCTTTTGTCCCTGGCCTTGGCCGGGTTGAAGGTGGTGGGGAGTGTGGAGTTATTGATAGTAGTGGCTATCCTCTGGGGCTTGGGGGACAGTGGGACATGGACGGCTATGATGGCCTTGGTCGTTGACGAGGCTCCGTTGGAGGTGCGAGGCACGGCTATCGGGGTGCTCTACGCCTGCTTCGACCTGGGTGTCGGCCTGGGGGGCGTGGCCATGGGCCCCGTTGCCGGCACGGTGGGATACGGCGGGATGTACCTGCTCTTGGCGCTCATCGCCCTGGCAGGGGTAGCGGCCTTCACGGGGTTGATGAGAAAGAAGTAGGGCGGGCACAAGACCCGCCCTATGAGAAGGGGGAGTCAGGCAAAGGGTTCGTATTTAGCCGGGGGTATAATCAAGGTTCCCCTTCCTGCCGGTTAACGCTTTCCTCTTCTCGTCCAGAAGCACCTGGAAACTCTGGGCCCAGGGTCTATCCCGCAGGAAGGTCTTCACGCGGGCCCAGGTCTCCTGGAAGAAGGCGCTGTTCATATAAGCCTCCAGCGCCGCGGGACTCTCCCACTCGCTGACGGTGAAGAACTCCCCTAGCCCCTCCAAGTCCGCGATCACGCGTAAGGAGAGACACCCCTGAGCCGCCCTGATGCGGTCGTGGACGGTCTCGAAGAACTGCTTGAACTCCTCTACCTTGTCGGGGTGGATCTTGAGGGAAACAAGGCGCACTATCATATATCGCCTCCTTAATCTCCTCCGACAACGATGGCGGGGTTTGACCTATAAAACACAGAAGCCGCTCAAAGGTTACGGGTGGCCTGTCCCCCGGCCTGGCACGCCTTGGGGCAGGCTGGCTGTATTAGGCCAGGGCCTCCCTTTTCACGTTGGCCCCCGGATTTCTCCCCATATCTCCTCTTCAAGATTGCTCCATTGATTATCGTAAGTTCTTTCCAG
>CAZERB010000286.1:0-2056 GCA_964514645.1 uncultured Anaerolineales bacterium | reverse complement strand
CATTAGCCTCCTCGGTCATTAGTTTGCGAGCCCGTTCATACTCCTTGTTGCCCATGTGGGTTTGTTCGCTGCTCACTACTCCGGAGATACCCTCCATATCGCAGGAGATGTAAACCTTCATCCGTAACGCTCCTTCATTATTTGGAAGAGGAGATCGGCATCTATGTTGCCCCCTGAGAGAAGAGCTACCACCTTCTTACCTTTGAGATCCACCTTCTCGAAAAGAAGTGCCGCCACGCCTACCGCCCCCGAACCCTCCACTACCAGTTGGTCCGACTCCAAGAGGGCTAATACCGCTCTCCGCATCTCCTCCTCGGTGACGATAACTATCCCCTCCACCCGTCTTTTGATCAGTTCGAAGGGCAGTTTCCCGAACCCGCCGGCCAACCCCTCGGCTATAGTAGGGGCTGCCTCATACCTCTCATGGGCACGACCATCCCTCAGGGATAGGTATCCCGAGGGCGAGGCCTCTGACTGGACGCCGATCACCCTCACCTGGGGGTTGATTGTCTTGGCGGCGATAGCCACGCCAGAGATGAGCCCCCCGCCGCCCACAGGCACAAGAAGTGCTTCTACCTCCGGTAGGTCGCTCATGATCTCCAGCCCCACAGTCCCCTGCCCAGCGATAGCCTCCGCATCCTCATAAGCGTGGACGAAAGTAGCCCCTCGCTCTTCGGCGAACTCCCGAGCCAATTGCTCCGCCTCATCGTAACCCCTCCCCTTCACGTAGAGTGTCCCGGGGAGAAGATGAAGCCTCTCCACCTTTCCGCGAGGGGTAGTTTCAGGGACGAAGATGGTGGCCTCCAACCCACCGAAGGCCTGAGCGGCGAAGAGGAGGCCGAGACCGTGATTCCCTGAAGAGGCGGTAACCAAACCCCTGGCTCTTTCTCCCTCTGAGAGACTAGCCACCTTGTTGGTGGCCCCCCGCACTTTGAAGGAGCCGGTCTTCTGCCAATTCTCCAGTTTCAAATATAGTTGGCAGCCGGTTTTGCGGCTGAGGAGGGGGCAATATTCTAAAGGTGTCCTCCTTATGAGGTGTCCCAGATTCCGCTGTGCAACTAAAATATCTGTAAAGGAAGGCTTAAGCATATTTTCCCTCCCCACCGTTGCTAATTAGCGGGCTGGCCTCGACATGTAGAAAATCGGCTCTTGTTCCCCACCTTGTGGAAGCCCCATTAGTGTACCACAAGAGTCATGGCCTCGCCATCTTTGACTAACCCGTAAAAACCTTACTCGTCGAGTTGCTTAACATCACTCCGCTCTCTCAAGGACCAGTAAGGCAAATTGAAAGGCCTAATTCTCCCTCCTGGCTATTGTCAAAGATGAGAGATTGTGCTAAACTTTTTATTGGGAGAAACTCAACGAGCGATTAGGCTTGAAGGCCAGATGGCTGATGCAACCTTAGTTCGGTTGCGACTAACGTAGAGTTTTGTGCCTGGTACCATTAGCAGGCCTCAAGCAGCAAAAGGGAGGTGATGGAAGGGGAAGGAGACATGTCACAGAAGTACCTCTATTACTGTTCGAGGAGGAAAAAGATGTCTAAACGCACCATTAGCCTATGGAGCCTTCTACTAGTGGTGGCTCTTCTAGTAGGGGGTTGTGCGGGGCCAGCGACTCCAGCGGCGACTCCTACGACACCTCCGCCACCTACTCCAACTACGCCTCCGCCAGCCACCCCAACCCCCGAGAAGTTCCTTTTCGGCATCGTTCTCGTGGGCCCCAAAAACGACCATGGATGGAGCGAGGCCCACTATATCGCGGCCGAATACGTAAAGGAGCACGTTCCCGGGTCGGATTTCGTCGTCTATGAGAGCCTCGTCCCCGGAGGGGAGGTGACCCTGGAGCAGGTGGTGGACGATATGGTGGCCCAGGGGGCTAAACTGATCTTAACCACCTCCGATGCCTTTGAAGAGGATACCATCGGGGTGGCCGAGAAGTACCCGGACATCGTCTTCATCAACGTCTCGGGTGACGATGTGCTAACCGGGGAAGCCCCATCCAACGAAGGCAACTTTATGGGCCAGATGGAGTATATGAAGGGCGTCGCCGGCTGTAC
>CAZERB010000285.1:0-2062 GCA_964514645.1 uncultured Anaerolineales bacterium | reverse complement strand
CTGGTCATCGGGGCTCACTATTTCGCCGCTGTTGTCGCCATTCCCTTCGGCCACCGCTCCGACAGACACCCGTGGCGAGGTTATCACCGCACTCCGTACATCGCTTTGGGCACGGCCCTTACCGCTTTGACCACGGCCCTGGCCCCTTTAGTAGCCTTCTTTTTAGCCAGACAAGGTGGCTCCCTACTGGCCGCAACAGTTGGGATGGGCCTTTTCCTGCTTATGGGCGCTGGAATGTATGTGGCAGGGACAGCCTATCTTTCCCTTATCACCGATCTCACCGTTGAAGAAGAGAGAAGCAAAGTGATCGCCATGACCTGGGCGATGATGATGGTAGGCATTCTGACGGGGGTTTTCCTGAGTGTAAAAGTGATGAAGGATTACAGCCCCGAGCGCCTGGTGACCCTCTTTCTGGTGATGGCCGGGCTGGTGGTGGGCCTCACTACCCTGGCCATATGGGGCCAGGAACGTCCCAGGGCCCCTCATCCCTCGGAGAAGGCTCTGACCCTGAAGCAAGCGCTGCGGCTCCTCACCATTAGCCAACAAACCCGTTTCTTCTTCGCTTTCCTTTTTGGAGGCATCTTCTTTCTGTTTGTGCAGCAGATGGTCCTGGAGCCCTTCGGTGGCGATCTCTTTGGCCTGAGCGTAAAGGAAACCACCTTGTTCAATGCCTATCAGATGGTCGGGGTATTGCTGGGAATGGGAATGACCGGCGGGTGGCTGGCGAAGCGCCTCGGCAAAAAGGCAGCGGCAGGAGTGGGAGCAGTCGTTTCCGCTATCGCCTTTGCCTTACTAGCCCTGGCTTCCGTAGTACTCTATCTTCCGCTGGTAAGGCCAGCCATCTTCGTTACCGGGCTGGGGATGGGCATCTTCACTGTGGGCGGGCTTTCTTTGATGATGGATTTGACTGTGAAGGAGCAGGTGGGCCTCTTTATGGGTGCCTGGACCCTGGCCCAGGCTTTGGCCAACGGGTTGGCCTCGGTAGGAGGAGGTGTCCTCCACGATGCGGGGTTGGCGCTTTTGGGCTCAGAAGCGGGGGCCTACGCATTAGTTTTCCTGGTGGAGGCAGGGGGGTTGCTGGGGGTTATCGCCCTGTTGCTCCCGTTGGATGTGGCGAAGTTCAGAAGCGAGGTGGCCAAATTGTCCTGGTATTTCCTAGCCGAAGCAGTCTAGGCGCTGGTGGTATTTGGCGTGAGGCTTATCGAGACATGTTTCGGAGAGCCGTTATGAGAAACAGCAACGAGAAGAGGGAGTGAAATACCTTAAACTTTGGCGGTTCCAGAATAGAGAGGTTTGATTTTCACAAGAGGCTCGACTGATAAAACGCTTATTTCCTGCCTACGTATATTCCGTACCCCATGTATTCGAAAATGTTCCTAGGGGTAGTCAAGGCTTCTTTCATAAACTTTCTGTAGCCTGGATTCCCTATAATCTGGGAAAAGAACCAACCCCACCCTCTTGTGAAATCTCGTAAATCTGTCCCTCTAACTTCATTGAGCCACTGGCTTAGAGGGGTGATTTTGTAAGTTCTCACGACCATCTCTCTCAATCCAAGGCCTTTCAACAATTCTTCCCAACCATTAGAAGTTAGAAATTCCGTCTTAGCACCGTACGTGCGAGACGCCCATTCAACTAATTCTTTTGGAGGCGGTGCCTTTATCCAAATTGACTCATTAAGCCCGATGTATCCTCCTGGCTTTGTTACGCGCACATACTCACTTACTGCTCTCTGTTTATCTTCTACAAATGCGGTTACGGACTCGCTAATGACTGCGTCGAAAAAAGCGTCCCGGAAAGGGAGGTTTTGTGCGTCTGCTACCTTACATTCAACTCTATCCTCTAAACCCTCCCTTTTCGCCCTTGCATTAGATCTATCGATCATCCCTTCAGAGATGTCTACGCCAACTACTCTGCAGCCGTGCCTTTTTGCAATGTAGCATGGAGTTGCCCCAACGCCGCAACCGATATCCAAGACGTATTTGTCTTTGTCTATGTAGCATAACTCAACCAGTTCTCCTGTGGCCTTTAAGCCCCCGCCATGTTTTGTGGCGCCTATATGGGC
>CAZERB010000284.1:0-2062 GCA_964514645.1 uncultured Anaerolineales bacterium | reverse complement strand
TTGGTTCCAAGAGCGGTTAGGAGGGTAGGCCTTTCCCATCCCACAGGGATCCTGTAAGGAAAGGACAGGGATACTTTACGTATGGACCAGGCGCTTTTCCATTTCATAAATGGGCTTGTGGGCCGCGTTCCCCTCCTTGATGGCGGTATGCGACTCCTGGTGAACGACTACTTTGTACCCACCACCCTTTTCCTTCTCCTCTTCTATTTCTGGTTCGAGGGGCGAACGACGGCCGATAGAGAGTCGAATCAGCGAGCCGTTATCCAGGTCATTATAGCCTTTTTGGTGGCCAACGCCATAGTTAAGGCCTGCAACTTACTCTATTTTCGCCCTCGGCCCTTCTCCACTCAGGAAGTCCATCTCCTCTTCTACCGCCCCTCGGACTCCTCATGGCCCAGCAACCCCGCCGCTGTCGGCTTCACCTTCGCGGCGGTGATCTGGCCGCGGAACCGCAACCTGGGAGCCGTTATGGGGCTTTTGGCTTCTCTCTTCGCCATAGCACGCGTCTATTGCGGTGTCCAATACCCTCTGGATGTGGTGAGCGGGGCGCTCATAGGGGTATTCGCCGCCCACCTCGCCGCTAGAGCGTACCGAGTTCTCACTCCCCTTTCCGCCCTCATCATTGAATTGGCAAGAAGGCTCAACCTAGCCTAGGCCCTGGTCCAATCCCAGTAATAGAGAGCCTTGAAAAAGTAGGATAAATTCTCCCACCAACCGCTAGAATTTGAATGATTGTAGGGACAGAAAGCAGGAAGAGATAGTACGGATGCAATCTCTTTCCCACTATGCTAAACGAGGAGCCGTTTTTCAACCCTCTCTATATCACCCCTTGACAAAAGGGCTCTAGCGCGATATGATAATATATGACGCAATGCGTCATGAAACGAGAGGAGGTAGGAGATGGTTAAGAAGAAAGAGACACCTATGGAAGGAACTCGCTTTTTCGAAACGCTCCGCAAGGTGCTTCTAGCCAGCGTAGGAGCCATGGCTTTAGCCACCGATGAGGCTGAGGAACTCATCAACCGACTGGTGGAAAGAGGCCAAATAGCCCAAGAAGAGGGGCGGAAACTGGCTAAAGAGATGATGGCTAAGAGCCGGGAGAGGATGGAAACAAGCAGGGAGAAGATGGAAGCCTCCCTCGACGCCCGCATCGAAAAGGCGCTCGAAAGGCTCAACGTGCCCACCAAGGCGGAGATAGAAAGCCTTAGCAAAAGCATCGACGAATTGGGCGAGAAGATCGATAAACTGGCGAAGAAGGCCTAGTCTTCAGCCAAAAGGGGCTTCTCCTTGCGTCTCATCAAGCGATACCCGAATCGCAAACTGTACGATACCCAAGAGAAACGGTACATCCCCTTAGGGCAGGTGGCCGCTTTGATAAGGGCTGGAGAGGAGGTGCAGATCCTCGACCACCGAAGCGGCGAGGATCTCACCGCCACTACCCTGGCTCGGATCCTGCAGCGAGAAGAGAGAGGCCTACCCCTACCCTTTCTGCGCTCCGTAATCCGCATCGGTGGCGACACCTGGGAATACCTAAGAGCCTCCCTCGACGAAGGGAGGCTCGAACCCCTCGTTAGCCGAGGGGAGAGCGCCCTGGACGAGGCCCAACGACTGAGCGAGGAGTTGGCTGCTAATACCCTGCGTCGCCGTCAGGACCTGGAAACGGCGACGTTGAGCAAGGTGGAAGGGGCCTTAGAGCGGTGGCAGATAGCCACCCGAGACGACCTTCAAAGGCTTGAAGCGCAACTAAAGGAACTCTCCCACAAACTCGATTCCCTCCTTGGTGACTCCAAAGAACATTGATCTCCTGGACGCTGCCTGAAACTTTCACTTGGCCGGAGATAGCGACCACCCTGATAGAGAGTTCCCTGAGGGGCGTGGCCAATTAGCCTGGATAGATTGATGGGGTTTATGAGAAGGTGAGAAGGGAAGAGTTAGAAAAGGTCTATACCGCCTCCGGTCAAATCCAAGCCCACGTGATAAAGGGGCGCTTGGAAAGCGAGGGGATCCCGGTGCTTTTGCGGTACGACAGCGGGAGCACCGTCTTCGCCCTTACCGTCGATGG
>CAZERB010000283.1:0-2066 GCA_964514645.1 uncultured Anaerolineales bacterium | reverse complement strand
AGGATGTCGCTACCATCACCGGGCAGAGGCCAGTCATAACCCGGGCCAAAAAGTCAATCGCCGCCTTCAAGTTGAGGGCTGGGCACCCCATTGGCCTAAAAGCCACGGTACGGGGTAACCGGATGTACGATTTTTTGGACCGCCTTTGCAACGTGGCCCTTGCTCGCCAGAGGGACTTCCGGGGGCTCTCGCCCGATTCCTTCGATGGGCGAGGGAACTACACCTTGGGTCTGGAGGAACAGTTGATCTGGCCGGAGATAGATTATGATTCCATAGATAAGGTGCGAGGGATGGAGATCACCATCGTCACCACGGCTAAGACCGATGAGGAGGGCAGGGAACTTCTAAGGCTCTTTGGGATGCCCTTCAAACGTCCATAGCGAGGGGAGAGAGCTGTGGCTAAGAAGTCGATGATCGCCAGGGAAAAGAAGAGAAAGCATGCGCTTCAAGTGAGGAACCGCTGTATGATCTGCGGGCGGCCTCGGGGTTATATGCGTCGTTTTAACCTCTGCCGCATCTGTTTCCGTCATTTGGCCCTGGAGGGCAAAATCCCAGGGGTTGTTAAGTCAAGTTGGTAGTAGGGAGCCATCATATGAGTACCGATCCTATCGCTGATATGTTGACCCATATACGAAACGGCATCGCTGCTGGACATGAGTCAGTCTTGGTATCTGCTTCCAAGCCGAAGATCGCCCTGGCAAAGGTCCTCCAGGAGGAAGGGTATATCGAAAGGTTTGAGGTGACCAAGGATAAGCCCCAGCCGGTAATAAGGGTCTGGTTAAAATATAGTGAGGATAAGGAGCCAGTGCTCACGGGGCTGAAAAGGGTCTCTAAACCCGGCTCCAGGATCTACGCCAAAGCGGACAAGATCCCTCGGGTGCTGGGCGGCATGGGGATCGCTATCCTCTCCACCTCCCGGGGGGTGATGACCGACCAGGAGGCGCGACGGTTAGGGGTAGGCGGCGAGGTCTTATGTTACATCTGGTGAGGTAGTAGATGTCTAGGATAGGGCATATGCCCATCGAGGTGCCGGCCGGCGTCCAAGTGGAGATCGAAGATAGCCGGGTCACAGTTAGAGGGCCCAAGGGGGAACTTGTCCGCCTCTTCCCCCCCGACATGACCATCTCCTTCGAGGAGGGGCAGATCATTGTTCGCCGGCCCACAGATAACCGCAAGCATCGCTCCCTACACGGCCTTACTAGAGCCCTTTTGGCCAACATGGTTCAAGGGGTTAGCGAGGGCTTCCACAAGGAACTGGAGATCGTGGGGGTCGGCTATCGGGCCGAGATGCGGGGCGAAAAATTGGTCCTCAATGTAGGCTATTCGCATTCTGTGGAGATAGTCCCCCCAGAAGGGATAACTATCACTGTAGGTAGGGGGGCAAAAGAGATCGCGGTGGAGGGGGTGGACAAGGAGTTGGTGGGCCAGATAGCAGCCCAGATCAGGGCGGTCAGAAAGCCGGAGCCCTACAAGGGGAAGGGGATCCGGTATGTGGGCGAGCAGGTGCGGCGTAAGGCTGGGAAGGCCGGCAAGAAGGGAGTCTTCTAATGGAAAGAAGCGAGATCAAGAGGAAGGCTCGCCTTCTGCGCCACCGACGGGTGCGAAAGAAGGTGGAGGGGAGAGAGGGGTGCCCTCGGCTCAGTGTCTTCAGGAGCGCTCGCCACATCTACGCCCAGATCATCGACGATACCCGAGGGCATACCTTGGCCTCCGCCTCCACTTTGGATAAGGAACTAATAACCAAACTCGAGGGCCTCAAGAAGAGGGAACAAGCCAAGTTGGTAGGGGAGACCTTGGCTCGGCGAGCTAACTCCCGAGGTGTGACAAGGGTGGTCTTCGATCGAGGTGGCTATAGGTACCATGGCAGGGTGCGCTCCTTGGCGGAGGGGGCGCGGGAAGCCGGCCTAGAGTTCTAGAGGGGAGCCCAGTGGAAGAAGAACTTTTGGAAGAGAAGGTAGTCCACATCGCTCGCGTGGCGAAGGTGGTGAAGGGAGGACGTCATTTCAGCTTTCGGGCCGTGGTGGTAGTGGGCGACCACCGAGGTCGCGTAGGGATAGGCGTCGGCC
>CAZERB010000282.1:0-2080 GCA_964514645.1 uncultured Anaerolineales bacterium | reverse complement strand
GAAGAGGGATAAAAGCCAGAAAGGCCGAAAAGATGAGAGGCCTCATGCGAATGGTCATGAGGCTTTTTGGTCGGAGAGCGAGTTGAGGGTAGAATCCTATACGGAAAAAGAGGCTTATCTTCCACTCCGGGAGGAATGGAACCGGCTCCTAGTCGGTAGCCCCTCAGACACCATTTTTCTCACCTGGGAATGGCAATCGCTCTGGTGGGAGTTCTTCGGGCGAGGTCATCGACTTCTTCTCTTAACTGCACGTCAAGAAAAAGAGTTAGTAGGCATAGCCCCCTTATTCTATGCCGACGAAGGTATGACCCTCCGTCTGGTGGGGGGCACCGAGATCTCCGATTATTTAGATATCATCGCCCTCTCTGGCCACGAGAGGGAAGTTTGGTCCGCTTTTTTAGCCCATCTCCTAGAAGAGTGCTCTTGGGACACCCTAGATCTGCATAACCTGCCTGCCGCCTCGCCTACCTGCGAGGTCCTTTTATCGCTAAAGGAAGAGTATGGACTCAAGGTAGAGGTCAGCCGGGAAGATGTTTGTCCCCTTATCTTCCTCCCCGAGAGCTGGGAGGGATACCTCCAGATGTTAGATAAGAAAGAGCGGCACGAACTGCGGCGCAAAATAAGGAAGGCCGAGCGCGAGGCCCAGATCGACTGGTATCTGGTGAGTGAGAAGGCCGATCTGGCCCCAGAGATGGAAAAGTTCTTAGACCTGCACCAGCGAAGCAGCCCGCATAAAGAGCAGTTCATGGATCAGACGATGCAGCGTTTTTTCAAAACCATAGCCAAAAGCACTTTTGAAGCCGGTTGGTTGAGGCTAGGCTTCATCCTCATCAACGGTCTCGAGATGGCTACTCTTCTCTGCTTCGACTACGGTGACTCAATTTTGTTATACAACTCCGGTTACGACCCGGAGCGGTATCGAGCCCTAAGCCCCGGCGCCCTGGCCACTGCCCACTGCATCGAGGATGCGATCCAACAAAAGAAGAGAGTGTTCGACTTCTTGCGGGGGAGCGAGGAGTACAAATATCGGTTTGGGGCCCGGGATACGGAGATCTATCGTCTAGTAGTGACCAGGGGTAGAAGTCGGTAACTGTAGAGGGATCAAAGATAATGCGAATCGCCATGCTCAGTGTCCATACCTGTCCCCTAGCCACGTTGGGGGGCAAAGAAACAGGAGGGATGAACGTCTACGTGAGGGATTTGAGCCGGGAACTAGGAAGGCGTGGCTTTCTGGTAGACGTCTTCACCCGGGCCCAGGACCCGGAGATAGTCGGGTCACGCCCCCTAGGGGAAAATGGCCGTGTCATCCATATCCCCGCCGGCCCTCTAGCCCCCTACGACAAGAAACTACTATATAACCACTTGCCGGAGTTCGTGGAGGGGGTGAAGCGGTTCGTCCAAGAAGAGGAGATCTCGTACGACCTCATCCATAGCCACTATTGGCTCTCCGGCTTGGTGGCCTGGGAACTCAAGAAGGCTTGGAACCTGCCAGTGATCCAGATGTTTCACACTCTGGGCTATATGAAAAACCTAGTGGCCAGGAGCGACGAAGAAAGGGAGACGGAGACCCGTTTGCAAGTGGAGCAGGAGATAATGAGGTTCGCCGATCGGCTGGTGGCGTGTAACCCCTTGGAGAAAAGACAGATGGTCAAACTGTACGGGGCTGATCCCGACAAGATAGAGGTCATCCCCTGTGGCGTAGTCCTCTCCCTCTTTCGCCCTGTCGATATCTCCCAGGCTCAAGAGCAGATAGGATGGCCTCCAGAACGTCAGATGGTGCTCTTCGTGGGGCGGATCCAGCCCTTAAAAGGGATCGACATCCTACTCAAAGCCATAGCCTTAGCCACTGACGATCTCCCCGACCTCTGTGGCCGTTTGGGCCTCACCATCATCGGCGGCGACCCCCAGGCTACAATGGACCGAGAGATGCTCCGTCTGACGAGGCTGAAGAAGAAATTGGGCATATCCGACCTGGTCACCTTTCTGGGCGCTAGGGATCAGGATACCCTCCCCTACTACTATTCCGCTGCCCAGGTCTGCGTCGTCCCCTCCTATTACGAATCTTTCGGTATGGTGGCCC
>CAZERB010000281.1:0-2083 GCA_964514645.1 uncultured Anaerolineales bacterium | reverse complement strand
CTTATCCTATCGATCAAGCGAAGGATTATCCCCTTCCTAACAGGGGCGGGCGCGACTTTTTCCTCCGGTGGGGGAGCGGCAAGGATCGGTTTCGCTCTAGGGACCAACTCCACCAGACCTGCGGAAAGCAGCCCATAGACGATCTTGCGGATCTGGAAATCGGCGAGATGATGGGCTTGGGCTATCTCTTGGATGGTTCGGCTGGGGGCGATAGAGGAGACCACTTTCCACTCGTCTGGGCTCAAGGTTATCCGTTTCAACCTAACTTCAGGGTGGGTGGTGAACCTGAGAGCCATCCCCAGATCTGGCAACTCTTTCTCCAGCCTCTTCCACTCTCCTACCCGTAGGCTCCCCTCTAGGATCACGTTCTCTAGATAGAGAGGAACGGTGATCTTATCATCTGGCGGCAGAACGTTGGGCTCGAAGAGGAAAGTCGCTTCCGTCCAGGTGAAGAGGCGGTACACTGTCTCCAAGGTGTGGCGGCGAATCGCCTCTATGATATCCGCGCGGTTGATCAAGCCGGTGTTGATGAGGAGTAGTCCCCACTCTTTGTCGCTCCTGGCTTCCTGGGGCAGAAGGCTGCTTTGCGCTTCATTGATCTTGCCTACCCTCTCTAAAAGGTTGCACAGGTTGGAGGCCTGGCCGTCGAGGGAAACATAGATTAACATCCCCTCCCTGAAATATACAGTTGCTTGGCCCTTTCCCTCTCCGAGGGTCAAGGCTCCGGTCTTTTTAGCCAGGCTAACTAGGTTGAGCAATTGAAGGAGGGTGAAATCCCTCAAATTACCTCGCAAAGCCATTATTACCCTCTCTCAAGTTGATTATACGTGCCTTAGGTGACCGAGTCAACATTACCTTAAGGCTATTTGCCTTCCTAGGGGGTTGACTCAGAAGGGAGTAGCCGCTAAAATCGTTCTAAAAGACGGAGGGGGAGATGGTTGAGGAGTTTGAAAGGGATATCGACGCTTTTACCCAAGAGGAGACTCGCGAATTCTATCTAGTAGGGGCGGGGCTGAAGGAGGAACTGGAACTGGCTCCAATCTATGAAAGGTACGCTCATCTCTTCACTCTAGATGGCGTGAAACAGGCTTTGGACCAGGCGATGGAGAAGCGAAAAAGATATATCGCTGAGTTTCTAACCCTGGGCTACCTAGAGAACAAAGTGAAGAGCCTCACTGAGGAGATCACTAACGCTATGCTTCGGGCGACGGTTGAATGGGATGGTGAGGAAATACCTTATCTTAATTTACCCATCCTCATAGCCAATGAAGCCCGGATGGAGAGGCGTCATCAGTTGGATGAATTGAGGCGCGAGGTGACAGCCACCACCAACCCAGAACGAAGAGAGAGGTGGGCGGATCTCCATAGTGAAGCCGAAGGTCTGGGATTCCCCGGTTATGTGGCTTTATGTGATCAACTGAGGGGACTCAATCTAGCCTGGCTATCGGAGCAGATGAAGACCTTACTAGATGAGACTGGAGAGATATATTTCTCTCATCTTGGCTTCTTCCTAGATAGCATGGGGGTGCCAGAGGCCGAAGCCAATACAGCGGATATAGCCTATCTCTTCCGAGCGCCCCAGTTCGACACCTTTTTCCCTCAAGAAGAGATGATCCCTTCGTTAGTGAAGACCTTAGCCGGGATGGGGATCGATCTCTATCGACAAGAGAACCTAGAATTGGACACCGAGCCTCGACCGCTCAAATCCCCTCGGGCTTTCTGCGCTCCCATCCGGGTGCCAGAGGAGGTGAAACTGGTCATCAAGCCCCAGGGAGGACGGGAGGATTACGAGTCTCTCTTTCATGAGGCGGGCCACGCTGAGCATTTCGTCAATGCCCGGGCGGATCTTCCCACTACTTTCCGAAGAATGGGCGATAACTCCGTCACCGAGGGGTATGCCTTCCTCTTGGCCTATCTTATGATCAATCGCCGCTGGTTAAGCCGTATTCTAGGGGTGGAAGAGGGAGAGGAGTATTTGAGGCTGGCCCTTTTCAGCAAACTCTATTTCCTCCGCCGATATGCTAGTAAACTCCTCTATGAGCAAGAACTCCACACCGACCTGGCCGGGGCGGAAAGGAGATAC
>CAZERB010000280.1:0-2090 GCA_964514645.1 uncultured Anaerolineales bacterium | reverse complement strand
ACGAAGGCAACTTTATGGGCCAGATGGAGTATATGAAGGGCGTCGCCGGCTGTACGGCTGCCCTCATGACCGACAGCGGGACCATCGCTTACCTGGGTCCCCTGATCAACGACGAGACCCGCCGACTGGCTTCATCGGCCTATCTAGGGGCTCGCTACTGCTACGAGCACTACCGGGGGTTGGACCCCGCCGATCTGCGCTTCATCGTGACCTGGATCGGCTTCTGGTTCAACCTTCCCGGCGTCACGCTCGATCCCACAGTGGTCGCCAACGGTTTCTTCGATGAAGGAGCCGATGTGGTGATCTCTGGGATCGACACCACGGAGGGGCTAGTTGTGGCCAAAAAACGGGCTGATAAGGGCGCGCGCGTCTTCGCTATCCCCTATGACTATGTCGGTGCCTGCGCCGAAGCCCCTGATATCTGCCTGGGGGTGCCCTACTTCAACTGGGGTCCGGCCTACCTCTCTACGGTCATGGCGGTGAAGGACGGCACCTGGAAACAGGGCTGGGATTGGAACGGCCCCGATTGGAGCGACATCAATAACCCCGACACAAGCCACGCGGGCTTCGTCTTCGGAGATGGGCTGCCCGAGGCCCAGAAGGCCCAAGTGCAAGAGTTCATCTCCGGGCTGGCTTCCGGCGACATCAAACTCTTTGTGGGTCCCCTCAAATTCCAGGATGGCACCACCTATCTGAAGGATGGTGAGGTAGCCACCGATGAGCAGATCTGGTACCTGAAGCAACTCCTGGAGGGCATGGAGGGGCCGAGCGAGTAGGGCTCTTCGCTTTGAGGGAGGGGGAATGATCTTTCGCCTTGCCCCCTCCCTTGGCATTGGCAAGAGAAGTGATGAAAGTCGAACTGAGAGGGATCAAGAAATATTTTGGCACCGTTCGGGCCAACGATGGCATCTCCCTGACCGTGGAACCAGGAACTATCCATGGATTGTTGGGAGAGAATGGCGCTGGCAAGACCACCCTCATGAAGGTTCTCTCCGGCTATTTGAGTCCTGATGGGGGAAGGGTTCTTCTAGACGGAAAAGAGGCCCTCTTCTCCTCTCCGGCCCAGGCGATTGAGAAGGGGATAGGGATGCTTCATCAAGACCCTTTGGACTTTCCCCCTTTGAAGGTGCTAGACAACTTCCTCTTTGGACGAGACAGCGGTTTCTTGCAGAAGAGAGAGCAGGCGAGGAAGGAACTTTTGACATTCTCAGAGAGGTTTGGGTTCGCTCTAGACTCTGAGGCCTACGTGAACACCCTTACCGTAGGGGAAAGGCAGCAGTTGGAGATCGTACGGTTGCTCTCCCTGGGTGTGGAGGTGTTGATCTTCGATGAACCAACCACCGGCATTTCCACCCCGCAAAAGGTGACCCTCTTTGCCACGCTGCACCGGCTGGCGAAGGAAGAGGGTAAGTCGGTGATTTTCGTCTCTCATAAACTAGAGGAGGTCCTGGAACTCTGTTCTGAAGTCACCGTCTTGAGGAAGGGGAAAGTGGCCGGCCAGATGGCCATGCCCTGCACCTCCGAGGAACTGGTGCGTCTTATGTTCGGACAGGTAATCACCTCGCGTGCCGCTGGGGAAATTCCCCTGGGCGAGCAAGTTCTTGAGTTGAGGGAGCTGGGTGTGCATACCTATAGACTTGACCTTTCCCCCCTCTCCTTGCGGGTAAGGGCTGGTGAGGTGATCGGATTGGCGGGCTTAGAGGGTAGCGGGCAGAGGCTCCTCTTGCAGGCCTGTGCTGGCCTCACCAAGCCCAGCAGAGGTTCCCTCTTCCTCCAGGGAGAGGATATGAGTGGCAAACCATACCAGAAGTTCTTAGATGCGGGGGTGGCTTACCTGCCCGCAGGGAGACTAGAGGAAGGTCTTATCCCGGGCTTAAATTTGGCGGAGCATTTCGTGCTGGCTAGAAGGGGGAGGGCTCCCTTCTTCATTAACTGGGCTTTGGCTAGAGAGGATGCCGCGCACAAGATCAAAGAGTTCAACGTCATAGGTAGCCCTTCCACCCTCGTGGAGGGGCTCTCCGGCGGCAACCAGCAGCGAGCACTTCTGGCTCTACTTCCCGATTCCTTGCGGCTTCTTCTCCTCGAGCACC
>CAZERB010000279.1:0-2095 GCA_964514645.1 uncultured Anaerolineales bacterium | reverse complement strand
CCACCTCCACAGGCCACAATTAACAATATGACAAGACATGCGCTTGTTCCCAAGAGTATCCTGTGCCAATTCCCAAACATTCTGCTTCTCCTTTCTCGGCTTACAATACTAAACAGCATCTTCCATGGTCCCTTTTGACCTATGGCCTGTTTCCTCAATATAATCTAAGACCTTCAATATATAATTATATCATAATTAGGAGTATTGTCAACATAAGAAGGCGTTAAAAAAGCTCCTTTTTAGCATAATGGGAAAGAAATTCCATCTGCACCGCGTTTTTCTCCTTTTTCCTATGGTCATTCAAATTCTGGCCATTGGTGAGAGAAATTATCGGATGTCAAAGAACTCATCCCGCCTGTTTCAACAGCCCCTATATAACAAAACAGTAGGTCGGATCTCCATATCCGACCTACCCCACTTGGACCAAGGCGGAGGCGATACCTAATCCATCGCCCCCAATATGCTCAAGAGGATCTCCCCTACCGACTGCAGGACGTTTACGTAGAAGTTCCCTCCCAGGTCACGGAATATCTCGAAAGGCAGCCCTGGGGCTCCGAAGAAGGGCCGGAGCGTCCAAGCCATCTGGGTCCCCACGAAGCCGTAGATCACGATCCAGGCCCAAAGGGCGAAAGATCTGACCCTCGTTCCACCTCCCTTTTCTACGTGGCGCATCCCTTGCCAGAGAAAAGTGAGGCCGGCGAAGCCGGTAAGGGTGAGGATAGCCACATTTAAGAGTTTGAAGAACTGGTAATGGGGAGCCGTGAGCCAGAAGAAGAGGGCGATGGGGGCGAAGGAGAGGGTGAGGACTGCAGTGACTGCTATGGCGGTTAGGATGAGGGCTAGGGTTTGGGAGAGGCTCAATCGGGAGCCGAAAAGCAGGTTGAAGAAATAGAGGGTGGGGAGACATATCACTAGGGTGATGAGGAAGAGGACCGGGAGTTTCACGGCTGAAGAGATCGCCTGAAGAAGGCTGTTGGAAAAGCCCATCACCGCCCCGTAGATGGCAAAGAAGATGACGGAACTTATGAGCATGTTCTGTATCTTTCGGGAGATCCCATCACCGTTCCCTATCTCGTCGAAGAACCCTCTTCGGTCGCGCAATATCCGTTCGATGACGTAGAAAGCCTCCATACCTCTTTCCCCCTTTACTAATGAAATAACAGGCCCTTGAACCTTTCGGCAGCCTCCCCTACTCTTTCGATTTCTCCAACCCCAGGCTCCTGAAGAGTTGAGGAAGGACCCACAGCCACAAGACCAAGGCCACAAGTGCGTAGCCCAGGGTGTCACCAGGGATAGGCCAACTCCAAATCGTTTGCTCTGGATCGCCTCGTGGGACGAAGTAGAACTCGATGAGTTGATAGAGGCCCATGGGGAGCAGCACGAGAGAGAGGCCGCCATAGACTACGCCACTCACCATGAGGTAGGCCTTGTTCAGGAAGGAGAGGGGGCGTTCTTTTTGGCTCTCCACCCGGTCACGAAGGACCCAATGCAAGGCCAAAAAGATGGCCCCCATGACAACCGAAGCAGCCCCATTTAGGAGGTCTCTCAACCGCTCCTCGGGGCGATATTCTATGCCTTCAAAGGGTGGTTCCTTATACATGGGTAGTTGCTGCCCTGGCTCCACCTCCGCGTAGATGGGCTGCCCCCGGTAACTGAACTCCATGCCCAGAGGGTAGGAGAGAGCGGCCTTCAGGAGAAGTCCCCCACCTATGAGGAGTATGAGAGAGGAGATGAAAAGCATGGCATAGGCGTAGAAACGGGGGAGGAAGCGCCGTTGAAGAGAGTCAGGCTCTTTCTCGCTTCTGAAGTAGACAACCGCTGCCACCACAAAGGAGGCGAAACTGAGAAGGAAGATCAAGGGAAAGAAAATCGATTGGGTTACATCCATCTTAATTCTCCTTTCATTTCTAGCATAGCCGAGGTGGCGACCAAGGAAGTGAAATCAAATACGATATTAGCTGGCTGCCCTTCTGTCCCTTCCCCTCATCCAGATGAAGATCAAAGCCCCAAATACTATTACGCTAAAGAGAATCATCCCGTATTCCGCATGTAGGTTTGGCTCGCCTTTCAAGATGTCGTGTAGCGCTGCCCAGTC
>CAZERB010000278.1:0-2099 GCA_964514645.1 uncultured Anaerolineales bacterium | reverse complement strand
ACAGGCCTCCCGGGGGAGACGAGAGGGGTACACTGGAGCCAAGATAAATCGATCATTACCCTATAAAAACAGCCCTGGGGCAGCCCCAGGGCCTCTTTCTCATCATAAACACGCCCTGCAAAAGATAACCTATTTCTTCCCCTTCTTGTTGTTTATCCGGGCCAAGGAGGCCACCGTATCCCCTTCCCTGAGATTCATGATCACCACCCCCTTGGTGGCCCGCCCCATACTACTGATATTCTTCACGGAAGTACGTATCACCATCCCCTCGCCGGAGATAAGGGTTATCTCGTCCTCCTCGCTCACCACGCGCGCATCGACTATCCGTCCTACCTCCCCCAACCTCCGCACGTCTATAGTCTGCACCCCTTTAGCGTACCGCCCATAGAGGGGGTACTCGCTCAAAGGTGTCCTCTTACCGAACCCCTTCTCCGTCACTACCAAGAGGTCAGCCTTGGGGTCCACCACATCCATGGCTGTCACCCGATCGCCCTTGGCCAGTTTTATACCCATCACACCACCGGCTGCCCTTCCCATAGGCCGTATATCCCTCCCTGAGAAGCGAATAGCATAACCCCCCTCTGTGACCAAGATTATCTCCTCTTCGCCCCTGGTCATCTTCACCCAGCCTAACTCGTCACCCTTATTCAGATTGAGGGCAATGAGGCCGCTAGAGCGCACGGCGGCGTACTCCTCGATAATCGTCTTCTTCACCCTACCTTTCTTAGTGGCCATCACCAAATAGTTCCCTCGCCCGAAATCGGAGACCGCCAGGGCCGCAGTCACCCTCTCTTTAGGACTCAAGGAGATGAGGTTGATAAGGGGCAAACCCCTGGCCTGTCTGGTAACATCGGGCATCTGATAAGCCTTCTCTTGGTAAACCTTTCCCTCGTTGGTGAAGAAGAGGATACTGTCGTGGCTCCCGGCTATAAAGAGGTGCTCCACCGTATCCTTCTCCCGTCTTCCCATGCCCAGGACACCTCTCCCTCCCCGCCCTTGACGCTTGTAGGTCGTAGCCGAAACTCGTTTGATGTACCCTCGTTGGGTGATCGATATCAAGATCTCCTCCGGAGGAACCATATCCTCTTCGCTGATCTCTGCCCCCGCATGGGGTAGTATCAGGGTCCGCCGCGGGTCGCCATATCTCTTCTTTAGGTTCTCAAGTTCCTCCCGGATGAGATGCAATATCTTCTTCGGGTTGGCCAAAAGGTCCTCTAAATAGGCGATCTTCTTTATCATCTCCAGGTACTCTTCGTCGATCTTCCGCCGCTCCAGCGCCGCCAAACGCCTCAATTGCATCTCCAAGATCGCCTGGGCCTGCACCTCTGTCAACTTGAAACCCTTCATTAGGTTGTTCCGCGCCGTCTCCACGTTCCGAGAACCCCGAATGGTCTTTATCACCGCATCCAGATTGGCTAGAGCCGTCTTCAGCCCCTCCAGGATATGGGCCCTCTCTTGGGCCCTCGCCAGTTCGAAGCGGCTCCGTCGGGTCACCACCTCCTGCCGGTGGCCCAAGTAATGCTGCAACGCCATCTTGAGGGTGAGGATACGCGGCTCCCCATCCACCAGGGCCAACATGTTCACCCCGAAGGTGCTCTGCATCTGCGTATATTTGAGGAGTTGATTGAGGACTTGGTCCGGCTGGCCCCCCCGCTTCAACTCGATGACCACGCTCATCCCCCGCCGGTCGCTCTCGTCCCGCAAATCGGAGATGGCCTCTATCCGCTTATTGCGAACCAGTTCCGCGATCCGCTCGATGAGCGTGGCCTTGTTCACCTGATAGGGGAGTTCGGTTACCACTATCCGGTACCTCCCCCCGTGCATCTCCTCGATGTGGGTCTTGGCCCGCACTACCACCCTCCCCTTCCCCGTGGCGAAGGCATCCCTTATCCCATCCACTCCGATGATAAGCCCGCCCGTGGGGAAGTCCGGCCCTTTGACGAACTGGAGCAGGTCCTCGGGGCCGATCTCGTCCATCTCATGGTAGTGGTCAATGAAGTAGATGAGGCAATCGCAGATCTCGTTCAGGTTGTGGGGAGGGATGTTGGTGGCCATCCCCACCGCTATCCCCGAGGCCCCGGCCAGAAGGAGGTTGGGCA
>CAZERB010000277.1:0-2107 GCA_964514645.1 uncultured Anaerolineales bacterium | reverse complement strand
GTGATAATGGATGTGGTGACCGCTGACCAGGCCAGGATCGCCGAGGAGGCAGGGGCGGTGGCGGTGATGGCTTTAGAGAGGGTCCCCGCTGACATCCGTTCTGAGGGCGGAGTGGCCCGCATGAGCGATCCAGAACTGATCTTGGAGATCATGGAGACGGTCACCATCCCGGTGATGGCCAAAGTACGGATCGGCCACTTCGTGGAGGCCCAGGTCGTGGAGTCGTTGGGGGTGGACTTTATCGACGAGTCGGAGGTCCTCACCCCTGCCGACGAGGAGCACCACATCGACAAGCATCTCTTCAGGGTGCCTTTCGTTTGCGGCTGCAGAACCCTGGGCGAGGCGTTGCGACGGATCGGCGAGGGTGCAGCCATGATCCGTACCAAGGGTGAGGCAGGCACCGGGAACGTGGTGGAGGCGGTTCGCCACGCTCGAGCGGTCTTGGGAGGGATCAAGAGGCTCCAAGCGCTGGCGCCGGAGGAGTTGATGAGCGCGGCGAAGGAGTTGGGTGCCCCCTACGAGTTGGTAAAAGAGGTAGCGGAGACGGGAAGGCTGCCCGTGGTGAACTTCGCCGCTGGGGGGATAGCCACTCCCGCCGATGCGGCCTTGATGATGCAACTGGGGCTGGATGGTGTGTTTGTGGGCTCTGGCATCTTCAAATCCGAGGATCCCCCTCGCCGAGCCAGGGCTATAGTAGAGGCCACTACCCATTACGACGATCCGGCCATCATCGCCGAGGTTTCCAAGGGGCTGGGCAAGCCGATGCGTGGCTTGGAGATAAGCGAGATCCCGGAAGAGGAACTCCTGGCCTCGCGAGGTTGGTAGATGCAACGGATAGGCGTTCTGGCTCTCCAAGGCTCTTTCATCGAGCATATAGCTATCCTGGAACGGCTGGGGGTGGAGCCCCCAGCCGTCAAATTGCCGAAAGATCTGGTCGGCCTGGATGGTTTGATCATCCCTGGGGGCGAGAGCACTACTATAGGCAAATTAGCCGCCACCTATAGACTCAAAGACGAGATAAAGCGGTTGGGGGAAGACGGCTTGCCTGTATGGGGCACCTGTGCAGGGATGATAATGCTGGCCAGAGAGATCGAGGCGGCCACCCAACCCCATCTTGGACTTATGGATATAGAGGTATCACGGAATGCCTTCGGGCGACAGGTGGAGAGTTTCGAGGCAGATCTTGTAATCTCCGCTTTAGAAAGCGTTAGTTCTGAGGAGGAGAAGGGCAAGGGTTTTCGTGCGGTCTTCATCCGCGCTCCCTCGATAAAGAGGGTGGGGGAGGGAGTGGAGGTTCTGGCCACTCTGGATGAAGGTGTCATCGTGGCAGCGCAGCAAAGGAACCTCCTGGCTACCGCCTTCCACCCTGAACTGACCGAGGATACCCGTTTCCATCGCTACTTCCTCAAGATGGTCGAATCTGGGTGTAAGGGGATGGCAACCTAACGAGCCCTTATCGCTCTTTTGGTGAAGATGTCGTACGTAAGGTCTTTTGGTCTACAGGATATACCACTCCTAAGGAGGTTGGGAAGTAAGGGAACCCTCCTGGATGCGGAGAGCGCTATCTGGGGGCCTCATCGCCCCTTGGTCAAGGCTCTGGGCAACTGTCTCACCCTCAACCGAAGGGGGGTATATACCTTCGTATTAGATGGCGAAGGGTTCATCCAGGGGCGGGATCGGGCCTCTGGTTTGGCGTGCGACATATTATATATCGCCCCTTCTTGGGATGACTCTTCGGAGAAGATATGGTACCGCCTGTTGGAAGGGTTCTGCGTGGAGAAGGGAGAAGAGAGGGCAGGGCGCATATTCGTCAAATTGAGAGAGGAAGAGTCAGAGGAGGTGGAGATCTTCCGGCAGGTCGGTTTTAGGGGCTACGCTCGACGGCAGATCTTTCGTTGGGATGGGATCGCTCCCAAAATGCTTGGTGCGGACAAGCGATCGTTGCGACCCCGTCGGGCGGGAGATGAATGGGGCTTGCAGAGACTTTATAGCAGCGTGACACCTCGCCCCGTGCAACAGGTGGAGAGGCCAGAGGATATCCCCCTCTATCCCATGATGAGAGAGTACGTAGCCGAAGAGGAGGGGGAGATAATCGCCTACTTCTGCC
>CAZERB010000276.1:0-2114 GCA_964514645.1 uncultured Anaerolineales bacterium | reverse complement strand
CCTCAGGGCCAAGTTCGACCCCTGGTTGGCTGAAAGAGCCGCTCAAAAAGGGGCGCTCATCGTTCCCAAGAATAGGGTCGATGACCTCCTGTGGCAGGAGAGGAAGGTGATCGGTATCGTGGCCAGCGAAGCGGAGATCCACGCTGACGTGGTCGTGGCCGCCGACGGAGCGCTCTCTTTCGTGGTGGAGAAAGCAGGCCTGGGCAAGGGGCGCAAACCTCAAGATTACGCCATCGGTGTAAAAGAGGTGATCGAACTACCAGAAAAGACCATCGAAGAGAGGTTCGGCCTTAGCGAGGGGGAGGGGGCGGCTCAACTCTTCTTTGGCTCCTTAACCGAGGGGATGTTCGGCGGAGGTTTCTTATACACCAATATCGACAGCATATCCCTAGGAGTGGTCGTGGGTGTCAACGCTTTGATGGAAAAGGAGCCAGGGTTCGAACTTCCTCGGCTCCTTGACTCCTTCAAGGAGCGACCAGAGGTAAAGCCATTGATTGAAGGAGGGCATCCGGTGGAGTATTCGGCCCATATCGTGCCTGAGGGAGGCCTGGAGAGTATGCCTCGGGTTTATGGCGATGGCATCTTGGCGGTGGGGGACGCCGCCGGCCTAGCCCTCAACACCGGTCTCATAGTGAGGGGGATGGATTTCGCCCTCGCTTCTGGTGCCTTGGCCGCCCAAACGATAATAGAAGCCAAGAAGAGAAACGACTTTTCCCCAGCCTCCCTATCTCGCTATGAGGGGTTGCTCAAAGAGAGTTTCGTCCTCAAGGATCTCGAAACCTTCAGAGAGATGCCCCGTTTCTTACAGAACCCCAGGCTTTTTAACCTCTACCCTCAGGCTCTCGCCGAGAGCCTAGAGCGACTAATGTGGATAGGCGAGGAGCCGAAGGAGAAGATCTCCGCCACCTTGTGGAGAGAGGCCAGAAGAGCTTTCCGTCCCTCCGCGGTGGGGGATCTATTAAGGGTATGGAAAATATGAGTATAGACGCCAAATTGGCTCTCGATGCTTTCAAGATCGACGAGGAGAGCCATATCGAGATAGATGAGATGAGGTGCAAAGAGCGGTGCCAGAGGAGGTACTGCTTGTACGTATGTCCGGCACAGGTCTACACATTGGGGCAGGAGGGGGAGATCCTCATAAGGTATGAGAGGTGCCTGGAGTGTGGGACCTGTACCATAGCCTGCGATACCGCCTTAGCCTGGAACTTCCCCCGAGGCGGCTTCGGGGTGCAGTATAGATTGGGCTAAGAGGAGGTGAGGGGATGCGGATCATAGTCTGTCTCAAGCAGGTACCGGATCTCCAACAGATAAGGATAAAACGGGATAGTCGTGAGCCAGTTTTGGAGGGAGTACCTCTCCTCTTCGGGGATATGGATAAGAACGCCCTGGAGGAGGCAGTGCGAATTGTGGAGAAAGAGGGAGGGAAGGTAACTGCTCTGGCCCTGGGCTCCCCTAAACTGAGAGATACGATAAAAGAGGCCTTAGCCATGGGTGCTGATGAGGCGGTCCTCCTCTTCGATCCAGCCTTCCAGGGCTCCGACACCATGACCACGGCCAAGATCTTGGCCCGGGCTATCGAGAAGATCGGCTCCTACGACCTAATCCTCTGCGGCGAGGGCTCCACGGACAACTATTCGGGCCAGGTGCCCTCCCGGCTAGCCGAGATATTGGGCCTGCCTCAGGTGACCTACGTGCGCCAACTGGAGTTCACCGAGGGGGGGCTGCAGGCTACAAGAGATATGGAGGAGGCCCTGGAGATAGTTGAGGCCTCCCTTCCAGCCCTGGTCTCGGTGACCAGCGAGATAAACGAGCCCCGTCTGCCCTCCCTCATCCTGATACTGAAGGCCGCCAAGAAACCGTTACAGGAATGGACGAGCGACGATCTAGGCCTTTCCACCAGTGAAGTAGGGAAAGAATCCTCCTCCTTGGAGATCATAAGCAACTTGGCGCCAGAACAAGAGAGGAAGAATATCACCTTGGAGGGGGAGATTGACGAGGTTGTGGCGCAGTTAAGTGACGCCCTCGTAAGGGAGGGGGTAATAGCGAGGTAGCCATGGCAGAGATATTAGTCTTCAGCGAGAAAGATGAGATAGCCTTCGAACTCCTCTCCAAGG
>CAZERB010000275.1:0-2138 GCA_964514645.1 uncultured Anaerolineales bacterium | reverse complement strand
CGCCGGTACCTGGTTCGTGGCGGCCCGGAACGTCGGCCACATGGACATGGCCGATAGCATCGAGGTTCTTGATCAAAGTTTCGATTAGATTCCCCTCCATGATCTGCATATGGTAACAGTCGAAGAGCAATTTGATGTTGGGACTCCCCACCTTGCGCACCAGCTCCAAACCCACGGCTGAATGGTTGAGCCAGTATCCTTTGTGATCCACAAGGGTGTTTAGAGGCTCTAAGACCAAGGCAACTCCTGCTTTTTCAGCCAAGGGAGCGAGGGTCTTCAACCCTTCCAAGACACTATCATATTTATCCTCCTCTGAGAGATGAGGAAACTGGTACTTCACGCTGCGATCCCCCCCCAATTCATCGGTCAAAAGAAAGAGTTGTTTCGCCCCCATCTCCTGAGCCTTACCCAGGCTCTTTTGTATCCCGGCCACGAAGCTCTCCCGATGGTCGGCGTGGATCAGCGTGCCGCCCAGGTTGGACTGGAAAGAAGCGATGGCAAGGCCCGCTTGATCCACCGCGGCCTTAATCGCCGCCGGGTTCTTGTTGTCCCAGTTCCAGAACTCGATAGCGTCAAAACCGGCTTTGGCCGCCATCTCAATACGCTTCATGAAGGGAACCTCGGTGAAGATCATCTCTACACAAACCGAGGTTTTCATCGCAGCCTCCTTTCTACCTTTCGAGGATATCTGGCATGGTTATGGTTCGCCCCTCAATGGCGAAGGTGAGTCTTGGCCAACCAGGCCCCAAAGAGATCACACTTGCACCAGCCTCGGTTAATAGACTAAGTTCCTCCGTCTTCGTGCCAGGGACCGTCGGCAGCCAGTCGTAGGTCTCGTTCATGTGGATCCTCGCCTCTGGATCAAGCAAGAGATAGGGTTCACAGGCCTCATAAGCGGCTGGCCCACCTTGGAAGTGCCCGCGCCATTCATCGGGGAAACCGCTCTCGGCATACGCCGACTTAATCTTCTGGAACAGATCGACGAACCGCCTGCCAGGCTCAAGGTTTGCAAGGATGGTGGCGTGAACGTAGCTCACTGCTCGATGCCGGTGCGCCAAGTCCTCTGGAACACGGCCAAAATGTATCAATCGAGTGAGATTAGCGTGCAACCCCCATTTCTGAGCCGCCACGTGCGTCAAGAGATGCCTCTTAATGCGCTTGGAAGTGGGGAGACAGTGACGATAGTTGTAAAGCCTCTCGTCGGAGCCAACGAGGAGCACATCTATATTCATCCCCCTCTCCAGATAGGCCTCCCCCAGCATCCCCGCCACATCTACTTCACTATCTCCGGGTTGGACTTGATAGCAAACGCTGGTGATGGCCGCATCGGCGAGGCGACCCAGTTCCTGCGCCCGTTCCATTTCTCGGGGAGTCAATGGGAAGATGATCTCCCTCCAAGAACGATCGATGGGGTCCAGGCCGGACATTGGGACATCTGAACCCATCCGGCACCCCTGGGTCAACTCCTCAAGGATCTTCCTGCGTCCCTCATACCAGCTATAAGTCTTGAGCTCTATACCCTGGTCGGATAGCTCTTCCATCATAACTCGATCCCCATCCATTGTATGAGCTAGCAGGTATTTACTCGTCCCTTTGATCAGTAGAGAGGCCGGCCCAACCTCGCTGGCGAGGAAGACGTGATTGTCTCCTCCGCAGGTAATCCAGGCAAAGTTAGAACGCTTGCTTATAAGCACGCCCTCTAACCCGCGTGCCTCAAGAAATCTCCATAGCCGAGTCTCTTTCTCCTTGAACTCCTCGTCCATAAGATTTCCCGTTTCAGACACCCGCTTTGGCGTGGTTACCATATTTCTACTCTGCAAAGTGGACATCATAAATGGCGATGCTGTCGTCGCCCATCTCCTTGCATTGGAACCCAGGGAGCTTTCTCAAGCGTCCCTTCTTCCCGTGACTATTCTATCCGCGGTTTCTCCCTCTGTATATAGCTACCTCGTGGACCTATGGCGTCAAGATGACCTTAATAGCCTCACCTTTCCTTAGGAGCTCCAATCCTTTATGGAGCCCCTTTAGCGGCATCCGATGGGTAATTAAGCCCTCGATATCCAAAATACGGCTCTCCAAAATTCTAACCGCCTCCGGGAAAGTAGCATTGGCCAGCCACGTGCCCAGGACCTGCAGTT
>CAZERB010000274.1:0-2143 GCA_964514645.1 uncultured Anaerolineales bacterium | reverse complement strand
TCTGTCCGCCGGGAGGCGGAGATGACCGTTTTCATCTCTTATCCTTGTATCATAGAAGAGGAGTCGGGGCAAGTGAACGATAACGTAGTGGCTATAGATCTGGGCGGTACCCATATCCGCTCGGCACTCATAAACGAAAAAGGCGAGATATTGGCTCGCGCCGAGAGGGAGACCCTGGCTCAGGAAGGACCCGAGCCGGTAATAGGACGGATTGAGGCCTGTATCCGAGATGTAGCCAGGGGTACCGAGGCCATCAGCATCGCCGCCCCCGGCCCCTTAGACCCCTGGAAGGGGATCATCCACCAGGCCCCAAACTTACCAGGCTGGCGTGATGTGCCCCTAGTCGATATCCTCCATCATACCTTCAAGGTGCCCATCTATCTGAATAACGACGCCAACCTAGCGGCCTTGGGGGAGCACCGCTTTGGCGCCGGCCAGGGGGTAAGCGATCTCATCTACCTCACCATCAGCACGGGGATAGGTGGGGGTATCATCAGCGAGGGAAGGCTCCTCCTGGGAGCCAAGGGACTCGCCGGAGAGGTGGGACATATGATCCTGGAGCCGGAGGGGCCTCCTTGCGGCTGTGGAGGCCGAGGCCACCTGGAATCCCTCGCCTCCGGCCCCTCCATCGCTCGCCGAGCGATGGAGGAGATAGAGAAAGGGACCAAGACATCCATCACCAGGTTAGTGGGGGGGGAAGTGAGCGAGGTCACAGCCAAGGTGGTGGCCCAAGCCGCCCAGGAAGGAGACCCCTTAGCCAAATCCATTTTCAAAGAGGCCGGCTTCTACATCGGATTAGGGATCGCTAACCTCCTCCACATCCTGAACCCCCAACTGGTCATTTTGGGCGGCGGGGTGAGCAAGGCTGGACATCTCCTTTTCGACCCCGTCAGAGCCACGGTGACCGCCCGCACCATGCCCTCTTACCAGGAGGGGCTGAAAATCGTCCCCGCGGCCTTAGGGGGTGATGTTGGTCTTTTAGGAGCGGCCGCCTCTGTACTGAAGACCCAATAGCCTGGGCAGGTGTGCGAGAGTATATTGCTATGACTACGCGAATGCAAACACTCTAACCCAATTGCACCTCTATTCATCCTACATCTTCAGTCACTACCTAAACTTCAGGTCAAAAGAGATAGTCTATCACTACGCGAAAGCGCCCAGAAAGGCCCCCACCAGTGCTCTTGCCTCAGCGTATGGATCCCCATCCACCTCTATCCACTTTATCGTCTCGTCGTCCGGCCTGAACCACTTATATTGCTGCCGTACGAAGCGGCGGCTCTCCGATTTAACCATCTGCACCGCTTCCGCCAGATCGACTTCGCCTCGCAAGTAGAGTCCCAACTGCCTATAACCCAGCCCCGACATGGCCACGAGATCGTAACCATACCCTTTCTCCACCAGCCCTTTGACCTCCTCCAAGAGCCCCATCCCCATCATCCTATCAACCCTCTCATCGATGCGCTGGTAGAGCGCTTTCCGCTCCATAGTCAGCCCCATCTTGAGAATTCTATAAGGCGGCGGCTCCTTTCTCTGCAACTGGGAGATGGGCTGGCCCGTAGCCTCGTAAACCTCCAGAGCCCTGATAACCCGCCGTACGTTGTGGGGGTCTATCTTGGCGGCCGCTTCCGGGTCAAATTCCCGCAGTCGCCCATGTAGAACCCCTGAGCCTTTCGCCTCCGCCTCCTGCTGAAGCCTCTTCCTCAAGGCCGGGTCAGGCCTCACGCGGGGGACGGAAAACCCCTCCAAGACCGCTCTCACATAAAGCCCCGTCCCTCCTACCAGGAAGGGGAGTCGCCCCCTGGACAGGACCTCGTCTATGGCCTCATAAGCCTTCTCTTGGTACTGGACTAAGGTGAACTCCTCATCGGGCTCGACCAGATCTATAAGGTGATGAGGGACCCTCCGCCTCTCTTCGGCTGTGGGCTTGGCAGTGCCGATATCCATCCCCTTATATATCTGCCGGGAATCGGCGGAGATCACCTCGCCCCTAAGATCCTCACATAAGCGGAGCGCCAATCGTGTCTTCCCCACCGCCGTAGGCCCCACGATGACGACCAGCGGTCTAGAGACCATCGCCCGTTACCGCATTCACTATATGATTTAGACAATACAAGTCACCCTTCGAGTAGATAGCCACCAGATC
>CAZERB010000273.1:0-2143 GCA_964514645.1 uncultured Anaerolineales bacterium | reverse complement strand
GGGTAACCTCTTCTGGGCGTTTGCCTACAACACGGCAGGGATACCCATCGCCGCTCTGGGGCTTCTCAGCCCCATGATCGCGGCTGGGGCTATGGCCTTCAGTTCTATCTTCGTGGTGACCAACTCTCTCAGGCTGAGGGGGTTCAGGTCCTCGAATAGTAGAAGGAGGTAGTGAAGAGATGATGGGCATGATCTTTTGGTGGCCGATATTACTGCTTTTCTTGGCGCTACCTATAGCGCTAGCGACAGGGGTGTATCTATTCTACCGGCAGGCGGAGCAGAGGCGTGGCTTGATTTCTTCTCGTTCAGAGGTAGCGCTAAGGGGGTACATTCGAGCCTGTATCTCTTGTGGTCGATTCCTGCAAGAGGACTGGATCAAGTGCCCCTACTGTGGGAGCGAGGTTTCTCACGCTAGAAAATAGCATATCCGAAAGGTTTAACCATTTGGAAATAGGGAGGGTTTCAGATGACTAACAAGGTTCAATGGACGGTGGTGATAGCGGTTGCCGCTCTTGCCGCCCTTCTGTTGGTTTCTGTGGGAGGTTTGGTGGGCTGGGCCTTGGCCCGCCCCAATATCTCTGGCTGGGCTTGGCCTTTTCACCGGATGATGGGCGGCTGGTCAGGGTATGGCGGGATGATGGGGCCTGGATACCCCGGCTCGGGGAGAACCGTTCCTCGCAGTAGTGAGGCCCTCAGCCTAAAGGATGCCCAGGAGGCGGTTGAAGGCTATCTCCAGGCCCTTACCGTGCCAGGGCTGGCCATCGCCGAGGTGATGGAGTTCGCCGACAACTTCTACGCGGAGGTGGTTGAGGAGAGCACGGGTGTGCACGCCATGGAACTACTCGTCGACAAAGAGACCGGTGCCGTCTATCCGGAGTATGGGCCCAATATGATGTGGAATACCAAATACGGCATGCATTCGGGTTCAGGCTGGAGAGGGGTGATGGGAGGCATGATGGGCGGGTTTCGCGCACAAGAGCCCAGTGCCGAGATGCCTGTGTCGGCTGACCAGGCTCTTCAATATGCACAACGATACTTAGAGGGCTACATCCCTGGCACTCGGGCGGCCGATGAAGCCGATGGCTTCTACGGCTATTACACTGTCCACGTTCTCAAGGATGGGCAGATCTATGGTATGCTGAGCGTGAATGGCTACAGTGGCCAGGTCTGGTACCACAACTGGCATGGTCAATTTGTGGGCATGTTAGAGTCGGGTGAAAACTAATATCTGGCCAGGCGAGATGAGAAAGATGGCTGGGGATCCGTGTGTGGCATGAGGGTAGATGATTTGCCTATGAGTTTTGATGGTATTTTCTTAGCGGTGGCTCTCATCACCTTTGGATGTGTTTTGGAGGGGTGAGGTTGTCCCGCCGGGTAACGCTCTACACTAAGAAGGGGTGTCACCCCTGCGAAGAGGCGAAGGGACTGCTACTAGGGCTCCGGGAAGAGTACGACTTGGCTATCCGCGAGGTGGATATCGAAAGCGCCAAGGGACTAGAGAAGATATACGGTTCGCTCATCCCCGTAGTGGCTCTTGAAGGTGGCAGGATCCTTCATTCCAAGATTAGCGAGAGCCAGCTTCGTCAGGCCTTGGGGGAGCCGGCGAGGAAAGTCGTGCCCAGCGGGACAACGGCGCTTCCGTCTTTACTGGGAAAGCACTGCTGATTCCCCTGCTCGGCGATGGTACAGTGACGGCATGAGTTATCCGCGCGTCTCCGAAACCGATCTGCGCGGCATGTTATTCCCGACTGAACTTGCGCACGAAGGGAGGGATGCTGCGCACTGCCTCGATCGTGAGGATACGGTCACCAGCGAAACTGTCGAACCAGGCGCTATCATCCATCTTGTCCGAGAGGAGCCAAGGGCAGAACGCGAAGAGATAATCGGGAAGGGGCTGGCCGTCGGAGAGCACCCCCGTGCGGAACCAGTCGAAGAGTTCTCTATGATACTGGGCGTGGAGTTGGTCGTCCACCATGGGAAACCTTGAGTCATCGGTGGCATGGTATTTCCAGCCCCCTTCCCCAGCGATCATAGGGGGAACGAACCCTATCTCTTGCTCGAAGACGGTGGCGAAGCAGCGGAAGCCCAGGACGGCGTTGCAATCCTCCGTATAGGAGGGGGGGTGGTTCAAGCCGTAGGGGTG
>CAZERB010000272.1:0-2150 GCA_964514645.1 uncultured Anaerolineales bacterium | reverse complement strand
GCCGCTGGCTTCGAGAATAACGCCATATATGAGAGCCTATGGTAGAAGCGCAGAGAATATTGATAAGGTTGAATAGACTTTTAACAGTTTGTGATCCCCAAAGCAGCCAAATTTGCTCATCGCACACTTTTTCCCACCTTTTCAGCCATAGACGCAACTTTCACCCCAACATACACCTCCTTGCATGGAGAGGGTATAAATGTTATACTGAAAGGGTCAGCGCGCTCGCGGTGGACGGGCTTAGGAGGTGGAAAGGTGGAGAAGATCAAAGTTATGATCGTTGACGATCACCCTCTCTTCCGGCAAGGGTTAAGTCAGGTCCTAGAGAAAGAGGAAGATCTAGGAGTGGCGGCGGAGGCAGCCGATGGCTTGGAAGCACTTCGAGTGGCCGAGGAGACCCAACCCGATGTGATCCTGATGGACATCAACCTCCCCTCCATGAACGGTTTGCAGGTCACCCGGGAGTTGAAAGGGACAATGCCAAAAACGGCGGTAATCATGCTGACCGCCTACCACGATGAGGAGCAGTTGATCCACTCCATGAGGGCTGGAGCGGCTGCTTATTTCCCCAAGGAGGTCACCCCCCAGCGGCTGGTCTGGGCCATCAGAGAGGTGTGCCAAGGCCGATACGTGATCGGAGAGAAGAGCCTGACGGAGAGGGAGCTCGCCGCCTGGCTCGTGGAGCAACTGGAACGAGTGGCTGTGGTAGGTATCCCGGAGGAGGATCAATTCACCCCTCTCTCCCCGAGAGAGATGGAGATCCTGCAACACGCCGCCCGGGGAGAGAGCAATAAAGAGATCGCTCGCGCCTTGGGGATCAGCCAGCAGACGGTTAAGAACCACATCTCTTCCATCTTGCGCAAATTGCCGGCTCGGGACCGCACCGAAGCCGCGGTCTACGCCTTGCGCCATGGCTGGATCAGACTTCAAGACACCAAGCGGTCCCTCGGGATCCCTGCGGGAGAAGAGGAGTAGCCACCACACCATTTTCCCTAAGGGATCCCTGTGGGAAAGGGGGCATCGTATGGAGGAAGAGCGAGAGATGACACCTCGCCAGCGACTTCTTAGCCTGGTCGAGGAGACGAAGACCACGTACGATCAGATAGAGAGGGAACTACAAGAGATCGCTCCACAACTGGAACAGACAAGTAGCGAGGTAGAAAGACTCACCCAACGAAATGCCCAGATCGTCAGCCGAGTTCGCCAGACGGAGATCAACCTGGAGAGTTATCCCCGGGAGTATATCAAGGAAGCCTATACGGCGGCTCAAGATTCCCAGATGAGGCTTTTCACCATGAGGATCCAGATGGAACGACTGCAAAGCAAGCGGGAAGCTCTCCAGGCCCAGGCGGAGCAGCTTCATCGCTTTTTGTCCCTCGGGATCCCTGTGGGAGACGTGGCTCAGGATATAGAAGAACCCTCTCCCACTCCTTCCAGTGAAAGCACTATCGTACGGGTGATCGAGGCCCAAGAGAACGAAAGGCGGCGGTTAGCCCGCCAGATGCACGATGGGCCGGCCCAATCCCTGACCAACCTCATCTTACAAGCCGAGATCTGTGCGCGGCTTTTCGACCTCGACCCTGAACAGGCACGTGTGGAGTTAGAGAACCTGAAGCAAGCGGTCAATGCTACCTTCCAGAATACCCGCCGCTTCATATTCAGCCTTCGGCCCATGATGTTGGATGACCTGGGACTCGTCCCTACCTTAAGAAGATACATCCAAGATTTCCGAGAGAAGAGCGGCCTCGCCATAGATCTCCATATCATGGGTGAAGAGAGCCGGCTAGCACCCCATCTAGAGGTGACCATCTTCCGGGTGATCCAAGAACTCCTCAACAATGTGGACCAACACGCCCATGCCTCTCATGTGGATGTCACTCTAGACCTGGAGGGAGAAGTGGTAGTAGTAACTGTGGAGGATGACGGGTGCGGTTTCGACGTGGAGCAGGTCTTGGCCACGGCCAGGCAATCCCTCGGGATCCCCGTCCCACAGGGATCCCGAGGGATGGGACGGAAAAGCGTGGGGCTGATTACCATCCAGGAGAGGACGGAGATGCTGGGGGGCGAGGTAGAGATCGATAGCAGCGTAGGCCGAGGCACCAAGGTGAGGCTTGAATTGCCAGGAGTAGTACCATAATACTATTGCCTTT
>CAZERB010000271.1:0-2164 GCA_964514645.1 uncultured Anaerolineales bacterium | reverse complement strand
CCTCTACAGCATGGTCACCCCTGTCTACGAGGCGCCAGATGAGATCGGCCACTTCACCTACATCAAATATCTAGCCGATCATAGAACCTTCCCCGTTTTTGAGCCTGCCGGACAAGATAAATGGATCCCAGAAGGCCGTCAACTGCCATTATATTACCTCCTTGGTGCTCTACCTGTTTCGCTCGTTGACACTAGCGATGCCGACCAACTATGGCACTTCAACCCCCATGCCATCGTGGGCACCTTTCGCGGCGTCGGGAACAGGAACTGGGTGGCTCACACCAGGGAGGAGCAGTTCCCCTATCATGGCACCGTGCTAGCCATCCACCTGGTTCGCCTTCTCTCCATCCTCATGGGGGCGGCCACGGTGCTCATCACCTACTTTATAGCCTGGGAGATATTCCCGGGTAGGAAAGGGTTAGCCTCAGGTGTGGCTCTTCTTGTGGCTTTCAACCCCCAGTTCCTCTTCATCAGCGGGGCAGTCAACAACGATAATCTGGCTACCTTGCTCTCCTCCGCCGCTTTATTGGCCATCCTCACCACCTTGCGCAAGGGAGCGTCCACGCCCCGCCTTATCTCTCTGGGCATCATCTTGGGCCTGGCTGCCTTGACCAAACTAAACCTTTTAGGCCTCCTGCCACTGGGGCTACTGGCCCTCGTCATTATGGCCAAAAGACAACGCTCTCCCGCTCTACTCCTTAAAGGCATAGCCATCCTTCTCTTTTTAGTTTTCCTAATTGCTGGCTGGTGGTACGTGAGAAACTGGGCCCTTTACGGAGACCCCATGGCTCTATCCATTCACCCGGAGGCTGGGGCGCGAAGAGAGAACCCCTTCACATTACAGAGCGTGATCGGCCAGGCAAAGGCGATCAAGAAATCATATTGGGCGACCTTTGGCTGGTTCAATATCCAAGCCGACCCGATTTTGTACCACTTCTTCGATGGCTTAGCCCTTTTGGGCGGCCTTGGTCTCATCCTGGCAGCGATAAGAGTGCTCAGAGGCAAACTCTCTCTTCCCCTAGATAAGTTATCCCTCCTCCTCACCTGGACTGTGATCATGGCTATAGAGATATTGGGCTGGATGTGGAAAGCCTCAGCCTACCAAGGACGCATTCTATTCCCTGCCATCTCGGCCATCTCCTTCTTCCTCTTTTTCGGGCTGAGCCAGTTGACCCCTCCAAGGTACACCACCCTCCTGGCAGGCCTCCTGGGAGGCATCATGCTTTTTATAGCCATTGTTACCCCCTTCCGCTATATAGCCCCCGCCTATGCCAAGCCACCCCTTATCTCCGAAGATGAGATAGCCTCCATCCCCCACCGGTTGGACGTCACCTTCGGCGACCAGATGAGGCTCTTGGGCTACGCCATCGACCAAACCTCCGTGAAACCTGGGGACAAAGTGTCCGTAACCCTCTATTGGCAATCGGTGGCCAAAATGGATAAGGATTACACCATCTTCGTTCACCTTTTGGACGAGTTGGAGACGGTGGTGGCTCAAGTCAACACTTTCCCTGGCCTAGGCTCCTTCCCCACCCGAGACTGGGAACCAGGAGATGCCATAGCCGAGGAATATATCCTGCGGCTGTCGGGGAACGTTCTCTCGCCCAACTTCGCCCAATTCGAGGTCGGCCTCCTCGACCCCTCCACCAGCGATAGGCTACCTGCTTATGGCCCTGATGGACAATTCTTAGGCGATAATGTCCACTTCTACCGCCTAGAGATCGAGGAAGAAGACGTAGGCCGGGGGCCGATCGGCGTCTTTGTGAATTTCGAGAACAGCCTCTCTATCGCCGCCTACCAGTTGGAGAGATGGGTGGTTAGCCCAGGCAGTACCATCCATCTCGTCCTTCACTGGCAAGCCCTAACCGATCTGGACGAGAACTACCTAGCTTCCATCCGCCTATTGGGTAGGGATGGGGCATCCAGGGCTCAGGTGGAAGGCCAACTGACCGCCTCGCCTGCCTCCCCCTGGACCCAGGGCCAGACGGTACAAGCCACTTATGACCTCCCCCTCGATCTAGATACCCCTCCCGATATCTACGAGATCGAGGTGAGGCTCCAACGGGCGAAGAGCGGCGAGACGCTGACCATCTTAGACGCCGAGGGCCAACCCCAAGATGAACGTGCTCTTATCAGCAGGGTACGAATAGAGGCTCCCTAGGCT
>CAZERB010000270.1:0-2167 GCA_964514645.1 uncultured Anaerolineales bacterium | reverse complement strand
CAGGTGGTGGAGGTTGCTGAAGAGGCGGGTTTGAGGCGGCCGCGGAAACAGATAAACCCAAGATGAGTAATATAAGGAAAGCGATGCCCACAAGTTGCACTCTTCTCATTCTAAAGCCCCCTTTCTTTTTGGACAGACGAACCGTTTTCTCGTCGAGGAGCAATGTACATCATATCACAAGATGCCTTCAATTGCAATAGGTTGACAGTGCTAACAGGGGCACGTGTCCCGAACGCAGAAAGTTGGTTTTTCTGGCAGGGCTTTCATGCTATAATGTGGGGCGTTGGTGAGAAGAGAGGCTATCCCTCTGGCGAGGGGGCATTGAGACCCACGGGGCGTCATCATTACAGAGAAGAAGCCGAGAGAGGCTTCTTTCAGAGAGTTTACGATATGGTGGCCCAGATACCTTATGGGAAGGTCGCTACCTATGGGCAGATCGCCTTATACCTTGGCTACCCGAGAGCGGCTCGCACCGTGGGCTGGGCCCTTCACGCCCTCCCGGAGGGCAGGAAGATACCCTGGCATCGGGTGATAAATAGCCAAGGGAGGGTAAGTACCTCGTGCCTCACCCACAGCGCCGACCTCCAGAGGGCTATGTTGGAGGAAGAAGGGATAGCCTTCGATGAGAGGGGGTTCGTTGACTTTGCTCTCTACCGATGGGAGACAACGGATGGGGGGACCGCAGGAGGTGGAGGATAGATGGCCCAGATAGTCCAGGCCGGAGGGATAATCCTCTTAGATAAGGGGGTAGTCCTCCGCCGGACGGCCAGGGGGGAGTGGGTCTTCCCCAAGGGAGATGTGGAGGAGGGCGAACTGCTTCAGGAGGCGGCAGTCCGAGAGGTGGCGGAGGAGACAGGCCTTCGTTGTCAGATCCTCTTCAAGGCCGGCAAAATCAACTACCTCTTGGGAGATAATGAGTATCTAGTGCACCTCTTCGCCATGGAGGCCAGAGAGAAATCGCCCTTCTGGCAGTATCATGAGGGTAAAGACGCCTTCCTCTTCTCCTCGGAGGAGGCGCTGGAGAGGGTAACCTTCCCGGATACGAGGGAGGTCCTGGAGAAAGCGCTCTCGCGCTTGGAGGAGTCTTGAAGGCACCTATGGTTAAAAGGGATGAAGCGCAGGAGATCGATTACGGCGGCCAGGCGGTGATGGAGGGGGTGATGATGCGCGGTCGGAGGTCTATGGCCGTAGCCGTGCGTCACCCCTCGGGGAGGATAGTCATCCATAATGAGTCCCTAAAGAGCCCCCTCTATACCAGCCGCTGGTGGAGGCTTCCCTTCCTTCGAGGTCTGGTCGTCCTCTGGGACACCTTAGGCTTGGGGATGCGGAGCCTAATCTATTCCGCCAACGTGGCCCTAGAGGAAGAGGAGGTGGAGTTCCGGGGGCCAGCCGTCTGGGGGCTGGTGCTGGTCTCCCTAGCCTTCGCTATCGGCATCTTCTTCCTAGTGCCCCTCCTCTTGGTGGGCCTCATAGACCGGTTCATCACCTCCGCCTTAGTTAGCAACCTCATCGAAGGGGTTCTGCGCCTGGGGCTCTTTCTAGGCTACATCTGGCTGATCGGCCTCCTTCCCGATATCCGTCGTTTCTTCGCTTACCACGGCGCTGAGCATAAGACCATCAACGCTTATGAAGCCGGCGCGCCTCTTGACCCCGCTTCTGTAGCCGCCTATGCCACCGCTCATACCCGTTGCGGCACCGGCTTCCTCCTGTTCGTCCTAGTCCTTTCCATCCTCGTATTCGCCCTCCTGGGGAGGCCGCCGTTTATTTGGCGCATCCTCTCTCGACTGCTTCTCATCCCCCTTATCGTGAGCCTGGTCTATGAGTTCATTAAGTTCGCCGCCCATCATCAAGATAACCCCTTCCTGCGGGCCCTGATCTCGCCGGGTTTGGCCCTCCAGAGCTTCACTACTAGGGAGCCTGACGAGGAGATGCTGGAGGTAGCCATCGTGGCCCTCAGATCCTTATTGGTGGCGGAGAGTGGCGGAAACAGATGATCGAACTGGTTGACCTGGAGCGTACTGCCACCAAGGTCTTTTTCCTGCTTGTCAGGAGTTGAGGTGATCGTTCGAAGCCCTTAAGAATAGGCTCAGGGTGAGAGGAAGGCTTGGCTTTCCAATCTCGAAGGGCTCAACTCAGCGATAGCGGCCGCTATCCTATAGGTAAGGCA
>CAZERB010000269.1:0-2170 GCA_964514645.1 uncultured Anaerolineales bacterium | reverse complement strand
TGCTCGGTGGCGTGGTATCCGGCGGCACCGGAGTAAAAGTCGGCGTGGGCGCCGGGGTGAAAGTTGGCGTGGCCGTCGGGGCGAGAGTCGGCGATGGCGTCGGAATGAAGGTTGGCGCAAGCGTCGGGGTGAACGTTGGCGTGATTGGCGGCAGAGATGTAGAGGTGAAGGTCGGCGTGATGGCAGGTGGGGAGGTAGGGGTTAAAGTCAAAATAAGGGTCGGCGTAGGTGTCTCGGTCGCTACCGGGGTGGCCTCGCCTACTACCCTCACCCATACAGTGGCCGGGTTGCTCACCTCCCCTTTTGTATCGTAGGCCGTAACCTGAAGGAGGTAATCCCCTGGCTCTTCAGGGAGCCATTGCTGTGTGATTTGGGTGAAGGGTGCACCTGGTTGCACGGGAGGCTCACGTCTATAAGGTTCCCCATTCACCGAGAGCATCATCTCCGCCACACCCTCGCGGGCGTAGGCGTGGGAGGTCACAAAGATAGCGGTCTCCTCGCTCAACTCGGCTCCATCGCTGGGGACATCGATCCAGACGCGACACCTGTCCCCGGGCAGGCCGGCGCAGGAAAGGGTCCCACCCATTAACGCGAAAAACGTCAGGATGAGGAGCAGCCCCCGCGATAAGATCTTAGCCATCTCCCCACCTCCTCCTTCTGCCCCATCGCCAGAGACACGGCAATATGAGGACTCTATCCTAATTGATCGCCATTCTACTTCAAGACGAAGACGGTGTCAATGCGAACGAAAGCAGATAAAGCCCCGTGTGCCAAGGCCTCAAAGCCTCTCTAACCTTGGCCGTCACGAGCTAACTCCTCTGCCAGCATGGAAACCTTCTCCGGCTCCTCTATGAGCCTTTTCAGGTCGCTAAGGAGCCTGGCACCCTCTGCGCCATCGAGCACCCGATGATCTACTGACAGGGTGAGGCGGATGGTTGGTCTGGCCACCACATGACCCTCCTCCACCACCGCTCGCTCCGCTATGCGGCCTACGGCCAGAATGGCGCTCTGGGGCGGGTTGATGATAGCCCCGAACTCGTCAACGCCGAACATCCCCAGATTTGTGAGGGTGAAGGTGCCTCCTTCCAATTCTTCTAGGCTAAGTCTGCCCTCGGCGGCCTTATCGGCCAATTCCTTTCTCTCTCTCGCTATCTGGGCTAAGGCCTTCTCATCCGCCTTCTTGATGACGGGAACTATCAACCCCTCTTCCACCGCCGTAGCCAGACCGATGTTTATCTCCTTCCATATCCGGATGCTTCCCTCCTCCCAGGAGGCGTTAGCCAGGGGGTGATCTCTAAGAGCCTTAGCCACCAAGGCGATTAAGATGTCGGTGAAGGTGAGGCGTACCCCTGCCTTCTCCTCAACGATGGGGCGGAGCCTATCCCGCAACTCAACCAACTTTGTGGCTTTAGCCTCTATGGTGAGGTAGAAATGAGGGGTGGAAGTGAAACTCTCGCTCATCCGCTGGGCTGTGAGACGTTGGATGGGGCCAGGGGTTAAGAGTTCTTGTGCAGCCAGGAAGTCGAGGAGGTCTTTCTCGGTTATCCTTCCCTCAGGGCCAGTTCCTCGGACTTGGGAAAGGTCCACGCCTTTCTCCTGAGCCAGCCTTCTGGCCCGGGGGCTGGCCTTGAGCCGCTCCGGGGCCGTGATTTCAGGGGCCGGCTTCTCCTCTAGGAAGTGGAGGAGATCCTCCTTGGTGATCATGCCTCCTTCGCCGGAGCCTCTTATTTGGGTTAGGTCGATCCCCTTATCACGAGCCAGCCTTCTAGCGGCCGGAGTGGCGAGAACTTTGGCCGAAGAGACCACTTTTGCTAGTGCAGCCTCAGCGATGGCCACTGGGATAGGCCACTTCTCTGGGGCCTCCTCGCCAGGCTCTAGGATGTAGGCTATCACTTGGACGACGGGCACGGTCTCCCCCTCAGGGGTCAATATCTTGCCCAAAGTACCTGAAGCCGGGGCCTCTACCTCCATCACTACCTTGTCCGTCTGCACCTCGAAGAGAGGCTTCCCCTTCTCTACCTTTTCTCCTTCTGCTTTTAGCCAGCGGATGATGGTGCCCTCTTCCATGGTAAGCCCCAACTTGGGCATGATCACCTCTCTCATCCAGCCTCCTTTGGAACCGATTTTAACATAGTTGCCTTTCTTGCGCCAATATAGAGAGAGATTCCAA
>CAZERB010000268.1:0-2171 GCA_964514645.1 uncultured Anaerolineales bacterium | reverse complement strand
ATCTTCTGCCATTTCACCCTCACCGGGCTGGGAGGGACACCCCTGGAGCCCGGCGTTCCCCCTTGGAAGGAGGCGATGGAGCAGTTGCCATCCCTTATCCGGTTCGTGGGCCATCCCCGTCGGGTCACCGTCCGCTTTGACCCCATCATCCATTGGAGAGAGGATGGGGTCAGAAGTAACCTTCCCTACGCCGAAGAGATCTTCAAAGAGTGTGTTCGCCAGGGTGTTAAGGATGTGCGCATCTCCTTCGCCACGCTATATGGTAAGGTGTTGAAGCGGCCCGGTTGCAGTTGGTACGACCCGCCATTAGAGGAGCGGCTCGAAATAGCCGGCTCCCTAGTGGATATGGGCCGTTCCCTGGGCCTGACCATCTACGCTTGCAGCGATCACGCCTTGGAAGGCGTCGGTGCGCTCTCTTCAGGTTGCATCGACGGGCGACTCTTGAGCCAACTCCACCCCAAGGGGTTATTGGCTAGCACCGAAAAGGACCGAGGACAACGGAAGGAGTGTGGTTGCACGGTGAGCGCGGATATAGGGTCTTATAGTCAACGTTGTCCCGGTGGCTGCGTCTACTGCTATGCCAACCCAGCACTCCAAAAATGAGCGTGATTTCGTCCCTCTCTTTAGATCATTGCTCTTAATACTCTCGCAGGAAGCGCTTGATGGTAGCCAGGACAGCGCGGAGCAATTCCTCGCCCAGGGGAGCCATCCGGATGTCGATGAATAGTTGCTCCTCGGGCAGGCGGCGATCCAGGCTGGACATCTCCTCCCGGAATATCTGTAGGAGTTCATCCTCATGTTCTTCCAGGAAGGAGACGATATCTCCCTTAGCCAGCCGAAGGAAGTTATCGCGGATGAGACGTCTCATGAAGATGCTCCCTCAATTCTACCCCTCGAAGAAAGGCTTCTCCAGGTCGTCGAAATACCACATCCCTTGGTTAGCCAAATAGTCATGGGCGTTGTCGAGGAGAGCGAAGTGCCTGCTCTCTTCCTGGGCCAGGAAGCGGAAGATAGCCTGGGCGGTAAGATCGGGGGTTTCGGCGGCCGCTTTCTCATAGAGGCTGTAGCCGCGGCGCTCGAAATCCATGGCTATCTCTAAAGCGTCGAGGTCGCTGGCGTCTTCAGGGATCAACCTTTCTATGACCTCTTCCTCTTGAGGGAAGAGGCGCAGAGAGGGTTCGGGCTCTTCCTTTTGAGCGGCCTCCAGGTCAAGCCACTGGCCCGTTCCTGTGATAGCACCGTATTCGACCTGGAGGATCTGCAGGTGCTCCTCTTCATCCTGGGCCAGGGAGCGAAACATCCTCTCGCCCAGTTCGTCCTCGGTTCTCTCTATGGCTTCCAGATATAGCGCTCGGCCCTCCAGTTCGTTGCCCATAGCCCGGCGTAGAACGGATAAAGCGAAATCCATGCCTTCGTTCATCGGCCCTCCTAAATCGTTTCTAAAGGCGGTCAAACACGCCATCTATTCTAACATAGAGGTGCAGTGGTGGCAAAAGGGGCTCTTGCTGAAAGGCGAGGTATGATATAATTGTTATAGAGATGGGTGAGATCCGTACAGGCCTCTGTTCTTGGACAGATAAGAGCCTCATCGCAAGCGGCGCGCTTTACCCTCCGGGGGTCGATGATGCCAAGGGCCGCCTACAATATTATGCCCGTGAGTTCCCCCTTGTAGAGGTGGATAGTTCCTACTATGCCCTTCCAGCGGAGAGGAACTCCCGCCTCTGGTCGGAGCGTACTCCCGAGGGTTTCACCTTCAACGTGAAGGCCTATAGCCTCTTCACCAACCACCCCACACGCACACGTAGTCTCCCAAAGGAGATATTCACCGCTCTCCCCCATGAGGCCCAGGCGAAGGAGAGGATATACTTCGACGATGTGCCGGGTGAACTGCGCGATGAACTATGGGGTATCTTCGACAGCGCCTTGAGGCCCCTCCACGAGGCAGGAAAACTGGGGACGATCCTCTTCCAGTTCCCCAGTTGGTTTTTCCCCGGCCGTAGGGGGTTCTCCCATATCTTGGGCTGCCAGAGGGGTCTTCCTCACTACCGACTGGCTATCGAGTTCCGGAATAATGTGTGGCTCAACCAAGATAATATCGAAGACACCTTGGCTTTTTTGGAGGCCTACGGTATGACCTTCGTCTGTGTAGATGAGCCCCAAGGCTTCCAGTC
>CAZERB010000267.1:0-2172 GCA_964514645.1 uncultured Anaerolineales bacterium | reverse complement strand
CCCCCCACCCTCTACATTATCTTCTGGCCTATGGCCCCTTCATCTTGGCTATCCCTGGGATCACGGCTTTGATGCGAGAGAAAAAGGAGGGCCTTCTTCTGGTCGCCTGGGCAGTCGTCATCCCTCCCCTGCTCTACTTGCCTGTAGCCCCTCAGCGGCGGTTAGTCGAGGGGCTACACATACCCTTGAGCATACTGGCCACCATAGGCGTTTACAGGTATCTTCTGCCGGCGATAGAAAGTTCTCGCCTCTGGGCCCGGATCACAAGCCACGAGCGGTACGAGCCAAAATCGTTGAGGCGGTTCGTACTGGTCGCTATCCTCCTCCTCACCCTGCCCTCCAACCTCTACATCTTGGCCAGCCTGGGGGTAACCGCCAGCCAGCACCCTTACCCCTTCTACCACGAGCGGGATGAGGTGGAGGCGGTCGATTGGCTGGCCACACACACTTCAGACGACGAGATCGTTTTCACTACCTACTGGACGGGGAGTTATATCGCTGCTCGAGCGGGGAACCGGGTCTTCTTGGGCCATTGGGCGGAGACGATGAACTATGCCCAGAAAATGGATGAGGCAAAGACTTTCTTCGGCCCAGCCTCCGATGAGTGGCGAAAAGCACTATTGAGGGACTATAATATCTCTTACCTTTTCTATGGCCCTCGAGAGAAGGCCCTCTCCGGCTTTGAGCCAGAGGGGAAACCTTATCTCGTGGAGAGTTACTCCAATAGTTTGGTGACCATCTATCGCGTGGTTATATCAAAGGGAGGATAAGTGCGGGTTTGGCTCCGGAGCCCGAGCGCAGCTATGCTGGGGGTCTTTCTTCTGGCTTTGGCAGTTCGGGTACTTACCGCCCTGCCCTTAGAGCAGCCAGGCTACTTCGATGCCTACTACTACTACGATGTGGCTGAAAACCTCTATCTGGGCCGGGGCTTCGTGGTCGATTTCATCTGGAACTACCTGGATAACCCCACCTCGGTGAGCCACCCTAGCCACCTCTATTGGATGCCTTTCCCTTCCATCTTGGCCTATCTATCCTTCACGCTCTTCGGCCTCTCCTATCGGGCATCCCAGGTGCCTTTCATCATCCTCTCTGCCCTCCCCCCCGTCCTGGCTTACTATCTAAGCCGTCGCCTCTTCGGAAAGCCCCGTTATGGGTTGATAGCCGCACTTCTTGTCATCTTTTCCGGGTTTTACCTGCCCTACTGGGTCAGCCCCGATAACTTCACCCCCTTCGGCGTAGCCACGAGTCTCGCCCTTCTGGCCATGGCCTGTGGGCTGGAGAGGGGTAAGCCTTTCTACTTCGGCCTCGCTGGTCTCCTCTTAGGTTTCAGCCACTTGGCCCGCGCCGATGGACTCCTCCTCTGGCTGGTATTAGGGTCGGTGCTCCTGATGGCCTTTAGCCAACGCAAGGCCAACCTTTGGGGGGTTAGAGGGTTCCTCCTCTCTACCCTTCTTGCCTTAGGTGGATACCTGCTAGTTATGGGACCCTGGTTCTATAGGAACTGGGGGATAGTGGGCGCTCCCCTCTCGGGGGCAGGGACCAAGGCCCTCTTCTTGCGCAGTTACGACGATATCTTCAGTTACGCCAAGGATCTGACATGGCAGAGGTATCTGGCTTGGGGGTGGATGGCTATCCTGGGCTCAAAGTTGAGGGCCGCGGCCCATAATGGGCTGGTGTTTTTGGGAGCACTCCAGTTCTACCTCGCTCCCTTCGTGGCCATCGGCCTTTGGCAGGTGCGACGTAAGAGGCTTTACCTCCCCTTCTTCCTTTATGCCGCTCTCCTCTACTTGGCCATGACCTTCCTTTTCACCTTCCCCAGCATGAGGGGAAGCATGCTCCACTCTACAACCGCTCTCCTACCCTTCCTTTTTGCCCTGGCCCCACCGGGCATCGACGCCTTCGTGGAGTTTATGGCTCGCTGGAGGCGGAGCTGGCATCTACCTACCGCTCGCACCTTCTTCAGCCTGGGTTTCACTGGCCTGGCTATCCTCATCAGCCTTTTCCTCTACTCCCAAGGCGTCCTATTCTCCACTTCCCCAGAGCCTATCCTCCCTTTGTGGAATGAGCGGAATAAGATCTATGTAGAAGTCCTGCCGTCGTTGGAAGGCGATGCTCCAGTGATGGTGGTCGACCCCCCGGCCTACTACTACTTCACCCATCGCCCCGCCTTAG
>CAZERB010000266.1:0-2174 GCA_964514645.1 uncultured Anaerolineales bacterium | reverse complement strand
CAAGATTCTGGAGTAGATAACTCCCGAGAGAGGGTAACGAGGTTTGTATGGCCAAGAAAGCGACAAGGACAGTGATCACCCTGGCTTGCACCGAATGCCAGGAAAGGAACTACACTACCGGCAAGAACAGGAGGAACGACCCCGGGCGGCTAGAGATGAAGAAGTACTGCCCACGATGCCGCGCCCATACCCTCCATCGGGAAACCAAGTAGCCAAACGGTAGATAATTAAGCAAAGCGGGGCGAGGGCAGATTAAAGAGCCCCCGCCTCTCATTGTGGAGTATTAAATGGTCAAAGGCAAGAGGGAGAACACCATCACCCGATTTCTGCGGGAGACCAGATCTGAGTTGCGGAAGGTGACATGGCCCAGTCGGCAAGAGGCCACTAACCTGACCATCATCGTCATCGCCGTCACCCTAACCATGGCCGCCTCCCTGGGCTTGATCGACTATTTATTCTCCAAGTTATTCGGCTTGCTGATCAGATGAGATGAAAGAGGATATGGAAGAGGAACGACAGGATATAGAACAAGAGGAGCCTGTAGAGGCCGGGGTTCTAACCGTCCTTACAGGATCCCGTGGGAAGGAAGCCCCCGAAGTCGAGGGGGAAGCAGAGGAGCCGCAAGGAGAGATCGAGGCTCCAGCGGAAGAAGAGGCTGAAAAAGAGTTGCCAGAGGGCACAGCCTGGTATGTCATCCATTGCTATTCGGGGTACGAGAACAAGGTCAAGGGTAACCTGGAGAACCGGATCGAGTCTATGGCCATGCAAGATTACATATTCCAGGTCGTTGTTCCCAGCGAGGAGGAGATCGAACTTCGTGATGGCAAGCGGCGCACCGTAGAGAGGAGGATCTTCCCTGGCTATATCCTGGTTCAGATGTTGATGACCGACGATTCCTGGTACGTGGTGCGCAATACCCCCGGGGTCACCGGCTTCGTGGGCTCAGGAAATAGGCCCACCCCCCTCCGCCAGGAAGAGGTGGACAAGATCATGAAACGGATGGAGGCTGAAACCCCCAAAGTAAGGGTCTCCTTCCGCGTGGGGGAGACGGTGAGGATCATTGATGGCCCCTTCACCGACTTCATGGGCACCGTGGACGAGATAAACACCGACAGGGGAAAGGTCAAAGTCTTGGTCTCTTTCTTCGGGCGTGAAACCCCGGTGGAGTTGGATTTCTTACAAGTGGAGAAAGGTTAGATGGCTAAGAAGGTGATGGCGGTGATCAAACTTCATATCCCGGCGGGACAAGCCAGCCCCGCTCCACCGGTGGGGCCGGCTCTGGGCCAGCACGGGGTCAACATCATGGCCTTCTGCAAAGATTACAACGCCCGTACAGCCAAGCAAGTGGGGATGATCATTCCCGTGGAGATCACCGTCTACCAGGATCGTTCCTTCACCTTCGTCACCAAGACCCCGCCGGCTAGCGACCTCCTCAAGAAGGCGGCGGGGATAGAGAAGGGTTCGGGAGAGACCCCTCGAGAGATAGTGGGCAGTGTCACCCGCCAGCAGATACGGGAGATCGCCCAACTCAAGATGAAAGACCTAAACGCTCTCGACCTGGAGGGGGCAGAACGGATAATCGAGGGGACCGCTCGCACTATGGGAATCGAGATCAAGGATTAGGGGAATGGGAGGAGCAATAACCGCCATACGCTGCGCAAATTGCGATCGTGAACTTCAAGAACACGAGAGGTCTTGTCCGTCGTGCGGAGGTCAAAACCGGAGCTACGTTGTTCATGGAAATGTAACCATCACCCTTTCGGTGAGTTCGAAGGTGACCTTAACGGATGAGACGGGTTTTAAGAGAGTGGAGTTCAACTCTCGCTCGAAGATCTCCGGAGAGACAAGACGACGTGCCAAAGAATACCTTCTGATTGATCACCGTCAGCCAGAGATGACCAAGAAATATCATCGTGTAGAAGAAGCCAACGACGGTGGAGAGATGGTGACAGTTCACGAACATGAAGAAACCCTTCCTGCGAAGAGGCGACCTCTCAAATCTCGCAGTAGAAACGAGGAATAAGTAGAATGGCCAAGCGAGGCAAGAGATATCTAGAGGCGGCCAAAGAGGTAGTCCGAACTAAATCTTACTCCCCGGCGGAGGCGATCGAGTTAGTCCAGAAGAGTTCGCCCGTCAACTTCGACGCCACCGTGGAGGTTCATCTGCGCTTGGC
>CAZERB010000265.1:0-2179 GCA_964514645.1 uncultured Anaerolineales bacterium | reverse complement strand
AGAGGTTCAAGGTTGGATGGTGTAACGGAAAGGGACTGAGAGGCTACCTCCACAAGAAGAGGTTAAGTCTGGCCAAGGCGCGACGTATCGGTCTCCTGGGAGAAAATGGAGAGCACTTCAGAGGCAGGATAGTAGTGCCTGAGATCAGGAAGGGGCATACGGTCTATCTGATAGGGCGAGCTGCCAGGCCCGGTCTGAAGCCCAAGTATCTCGCTCTCCCCTTGCCCAAGCCACTTTACGGAGTGGAGAGCGTCAAAAGCACAGATGAGGTATTAGTTGTGGAGGGGGTGTTTGACTGGATGACCTTAACATCATGGGGCTACCCCACGGTTGCTCTCCTGGGGACCAGGCTGGGAAGAGAAGGGAGATCGTATTTGAAGCAATTCAGCACGGTCTATCTGGTACTGGATGCCGATGAAGAGGGGAGATCGGCAGCGACGGAGATCCAGAGGCAGCTGGGAAGGAGGGCGAAGGCGGTGGACCTGCCCAGCGGTGTGAGGGATCCGAACGAACTCTGCCAGTTGGAAGGAAGCAAAGAGCTCCTAGCTGAGGCTGTGGCGAAAGCGACAACTCGAGGCCTGATGGGCAGCTAAGTCTGAAGTCCTCCGCGATCGGCGTGCGCCTAGCCACCAATGGTTGGTCTCCCTCTACGAGAGGACTGGACCGACGCCCTAAGGGGCACGAACAAATGCTCGGCGGTTCATTGGTATGCGCTTCAAAAGCCAGCCTTTTGCCAGGAAGGCGATGCAGTGGTCAGAATGGTCGCTAGAACACTCCATCGAATGCAACTCTCACCCTCAAGTATTTACTGAGCCAGTGAGCCTATTTCAGCCTTTGACCCACTGCAGATACTCCATTACCTCCTTATCAGCTAGGTCATGCCATTCTTGATAGGAAGAGGCAACCGCGAAGGGCAAACCTCTGGGATGTTTGTAGAGCGTGATCACTTGATCTGCTTCATTTTCCAGAAGTTCAATTGCTCCACCAGAGGCGGTTGGCGCCGCCACCACTATTTGAGCAGGTTTTCTCTTCCTTACCGATTTAGTGGCCGCAAACATGGTTGAGCCACTCGCTAGACCATCATCAACCAAAATGGCCGTTTTGCCTCTAATGTCCACCCTCTTTCTACCCTTTAGGAACTCCTTTTCTCGATGCTTGACTTGCTCAATCGCTTTTTGGGTTTGAGCTTCAATTACTTCTGGAGGAAGTTCTCGGGCCGCCGGTCCCAAGAAGAGAGTTCCATCCGACGCCACCGCCCCAAATCCTGCCTCGGTCGTCCAAGGATATTGGATCTTTCGGACAACGACTAGATCAAAGGGACAAGACAGCGCTCTGGCGATTTCCAGGCCAACTGGCAGCCCACCTGAGGGGACGGCTAGGACAACGGGGTTTTCCAAATGCATTTCTTTCAGTTCCTGGGCGAGTTTCCACCCACCCTCGAGGCGATCTTTGAAAAGGACCGGATTGAGCATTCTTTCCCAGTCTACGAAATTCATCCCCGCAACAAGCCAACACTAGCCGTCCTGCGACACAGACTTTTGCCATCCCTGGTCACTGTGAACATTCGCTCGGTACGTGGAATGGCGCTAGGATCTTGGGAACCGACTGGTACCTTAGCCTCTATCTAAGGTAGGATGACCGTCCGAACCCCTGCTTTGCCCCGTCCAAGACAATCCAGAACCTGGTTGATGGCCTCGGCATCAAGGGGGATAGTTGCTGTGATCACCTGTGACAGGTCCAACAACTGACGACGGACCATTTCGAGAAGAAAAGGCAACTCCTGGGCCAGATGATCAGACGCTCCGATCACCTGGGCTTCTTTCATCAGTAGATCGGCATAGGGGCCGACCTCAAAGGCCTGATCAGTGATGCCTGCTATCACCGCGCGCCCAAAGATGGCCAGGGACTGAACAGCCTGTCGCATCGTCAGGGGCAGGCCCACCAGTTCCAGAGCCACATCCACCCCCTTGCCTCCCGTCAACCGCCGCAGCTCCTCCACCGGATCCCCAGCTCTAGCATTGATGGGGACTGCACCGAGGCGTTCGGCCACCTCTAGCTTCTTCTCGTCCACATCCACGGCGTAGACATCGAGAGCACCGAAGACACGGGCCAGTTGGATGGCCGACATCCCTAAACCACCGACCCCGAAGATCGCTACCGCCTCCCCTGGTTTGACCTC
>CAZERB010000264.1:0-2179 GCA_964514645.1 uncultured Anaerolineales bacterium | reverse complement strand
TGGGTAGTCCAACTACCCGCATGGGGGCCACCTCCTTCTGTGGGTATCTCACCCATCCGTCAAGGATCCCCGTGGGAGAAGTATGGCCCCTTATGCTTATCCCCGCAACTGTCTCACATCTTTCTGAACGAGATCAGATTCAGAGCTCGTAACTCTCGAAATCTTGCGCCAAGCGGGCCGGCCCCTCATAGAACTTTTTCACCCTAGCGACGGTCCCCTCCGGGTCCTGGGCCATGCTCTCCAGATAGTGAACCAGGATCAATTCTTTCGCCTCTGCCTCCTGGGCTATCTGGCCTGCCTGCTCCGGGGTGAGGTGAACCCTATGGGGCTCCTCGGCGGTGCACTCCAAGAAGAGGAGGTCTGAGCCCTTGGCTAAGGCAACGAGTTCCTCACAAGGGCGCGTGTCACTGGAATAGGTGACCACCCTTTTGCCGATCTTGGGCGTGACCCTCACCGCATTCGTGGGGCCAAGATGGCGCACCGGGGTGGTATGTATAGTGTATTCTTCGGTATCTAGGAGGAGAAACCCCTCCTCTTGAGGGACGGGAACCAATTCCAAAGGCATGGGCTTATCCCAGAGGTCGAAGAGGCCGATGAGGGTCCGAGCGGCCCTCTGACTGCGGACGTTGCCATAGATATAGAATGGTTCTTCGCGGCTCCAGAGCCAAAGTTCGTGGATGAGGGATGGCAAGCCGTAGATATGGTCTGGGTGGGCGTGGGTCAGGATCACCCCTCGTAACTTTCCCGGTTCTCCGCCCACCTTGAGCAACTTGTGGAAGGGGCTACCCGCACAATCTATGAGCAGCCCTCCCCCTGGGGTGTCAAAAAAGAGAAAGGTGTTATCTCGGATGGCACTGCTCAATGCCCAGACTGAACCCAGAACCACCACCCTCTGCCCCATCGGTCAACCTACCTTGAGTTCTCTCTCCATTTGCTCATAGAAACCCCTCACCACCTCATACCTCGCTCGTCCCATCTCCTTCCCTAAAGGCGTATTCATGCTCTCCACCATTTTGGCCTGGAGCCCCAGCCATCGGCGACCTTCCGCCAGGAGGGAATCGGTAGTCACCTGGCTAAGAGAGGGGCTCAAGCAGAGGAAATGAACCAGGGAGATAGCACCTAACTTGGCTAACTTATCTGCGTCCCAAAGGATCGCTGCCTCCAACGGTTCGAGAGGATCATCTCTGTAGAGCCCTACATGCTCGACGATAGCCTGGCAGACGGTGTCTATCTTCTCCTTTGGAAAGTCGGTCCTTTCTAATATTTCCCTGGCCTCTTCCGCCCCCTTCACGCCGTGGCCGTCCTCAACCAACTCCGCGATCCCCTCCTTGGCCAGGTCGTGGAGCCAAGCCGCCGCTCGCACTATCTCTAGGTCGGCTCCTAACTTCAAAGCCAACCCCTCCGCTATCTGCACCACTGCCTTTAGATGCTCTAGGCGGTAGTTGAAGGGCGGCTCTTCATCTGAAGGCCGACTCCACAAATCCAGTGACTCCTCCTTGGCTCGCTCCGTGGCTACGGAGATGACCCTCTCTTGCCAGGAGGTTCGTTTTCCCCTCTTGCTCATCTACCCTCTCCACAGTGAGTCCATTTTCCTCGCCCCCTTAGAATAGTCCCAAAGGGCCAACTTAGCAACTGGAGAGCCGGGATAGTCATCTCTCCGTCAACACGACCCTCCAACGCTCAGCCAACCGGAGGTCGAACTCCTCCGTTCGAGGCCGCTTCCCTCTCATCCAAACCTCCCTTCTGGCCTGATCGATTCTCATACCCTCTATCCGGTGTGGCTTGCGCCCTCACCCTGGCGCGAGAGCAGCGAGGGCTGCCTTGATACCCTCTCAGCCATTTGCCAAGCCAGGCCACCTCGCGCCGATCACCCTATTCCAACGTACGCTCGATGAAGATGTCAGCATGGCGCTCTGGACCGACTTCTCCTCATGGACGACATGGCTACTTCTATTGGCGCAGATTTTTTACTCATACACATTTCACAACAGAGCGCAGCCGAAACTCGCCTTCAGCGGGAGGCTTTTATGAGAAGATAACGAATGATAGAGGAAAAGATGAGCACTCTTGTAAGGTAGATGGCCCCAGAAAATCCGACTAAACGTGACTCGATCAGTGAATACGGCCTATTGACGGGGTGGTGATTATAACCTATAATGCGAAAAGGTCATTGTGCGGA
>CAZERB010000263.1:0-2179 GCA_964514645.1 uncultured Anaerolineales bacterium | reverse complement strand
CAGATCCTGCGAGAGGACAAGGGAACGAGAGAGATGCAGGAGATAGCCGAGGCCATCCGCACCGGGGCCAACGCCTATCTGAATCGGCAGTTCAGGACCATCGTAGCCCTAATCGGGATTTTGGCCCTGGCCCTCTTCGCCAGCGCCGCCCTGGCCGAGGCTCGCCTGGCTATCTCGTTGGGCCGCGCAGGAGCCTTCTTGATGGGGGCCACCTTCTCCGCCGCTGTGGGGTACATCGGGATGAATATCGCAGTCCAAGGCAACATTCGCGTGGCCGCGGCGGCCAGATACAGTTTCCCTGACGCCCTCCGCATCGCCTACCGCTCAGGAACCATCACCGGCATGCTCACCGATGGGCTGGGGCTCCTAGGGGGCACCATCATCTTCCTCCTTTACGGCGTGGAGGCTAAAGAGGTGCTTCTGGGCTTTGGCTTCGGCGGGACGCTCTTGGCCCTCTTTATGCGTGTGGGTGGTGGCATCTATACCAAGGCCGCCGATGTGGGGGCCGACTTAGTAGGCAAGGTGGAGGCAGGCATCCCTGAAGACGACCCTCGCAACGCGGCTGTAATTGCGGACCTGGTGGGCGATAACGTGGGCGACTGCGCGGGGATGGCCGCCGATATCTTCGAATCCTACGAGGTGACCATCGTCGCCGCCATGATCCTAGGCATCGGGGTGATGAAATATGTGGTGCAAGATATGCACGACTATCGTTGGATAGTCTTCCCCCTTCTGGTGCGGGCCATGGGGGTGCTCTCCTCTATTATCGGCACCTACGCCGTGCGCAGCCGAGGTGGAAAGCAAGACGCCATGGGGGCTATCCTCCTTGGTTTCAACGTCTCCGCGACCACTTCTATTATAGGCTTCTTCCTCCTTTCCCGGTTCTACACCAAGGACTTGCGCTTCTTCTGGGCTACGTTGAGCGGCATCGTCTTAGCAGTGGTCATCAACAAACTCACCGAGTACTTCACTAGCAAAGAGCATACGCCGGTGCAAGAGATCACTCGCGCCACCCAGACCGGCTCGGCCACCACCATCCTCCACGGCTTGGCCGCGGGCTTCGAGAGCACCGTCTGGGCTATCTTGGTCATCGGCATAGCGATCATGACCTCGGTAATCATCTTCGCTGGGGAGCCGGCCCTGGTCTTCTACGGGGTAGCCCTCACCGGGATAGGGATGCTCACTCTGACCGGCAACAATATCGCCATGGACGCCTTCGGCCCCATCTCCGATAACGCCCAAGGCATCGCCGAGATGGCCAATATGGAGCCCGAGGCCCGGGAGATAGTGGCCCAACTGGACGCCGTGGGCAATACCACCAAGGCCATCACCAAGGGGATTGCCATTGGCTCGGCGGTCATCGCCGCCGTCTGCCTCTTAGGCTCCTTCGCCGAGGAGACGGGCATGGGGGTTTTCGCTATCAATATCGTCGATCCCAGGGTCTTCGTGGGCCTGCTCATCGGCGGAGCCATTCCCTTCCTCTTCAGTTCCTTGACCATTCGGGCTGTGGGGAGGGCTGCCTCTCTCATCATCCAAGAGGTGCGCCGCCAGTTCAAGATCCCTGGCGTCCTGGAAGGGACGGTTAAGCCCGACTATGCCCAGGCGGTGACCATCTGCACGGCAGCCGCCCAGAAAGAACTGCTCAGCCTAGGGCTTCTGGCCGTGCTCTCGCCCATCATCGTAGGCTTCTTGCTCAACGAGATAGCCTTGGGGGCCTTCTTGGCAGGGACCATCCTGAGCGGGCAACTCCTGGCCGTCTTCATGGCTAACGCTGGTGGCGCTTGGGACAACGCCAAGAAGAGCATCGAGGACGGCCTCTACGGGGGCAAGGGTTCTGAGGCCCATAAGGCTGGGGTAGTGGGCGATACGGTGGGCGATCCTCTGAAGGATACCTCTGGGCCCGCCCTTAACCCCATGATCAAGGTCATTAACCTCGTCTCGGTTATAATAGCCCCGCTAATAGTGTCCACCTCCAAGAACGTGGCCATTAAGCCCTATATCTACGGTGGCGTGGTGGTGCTCCTGGCCATAGTGGCGGCGGCCATCCAGTACAGCAAGAAAGAGGCTCAGCCCCTCATAATAGAAGAGCCGGCGGCGGTTTCCACCTCAGGCAGTTCATCTAGTAGCGAGTAGTAAGGCACCCATAGTGAGCAACAAGGGCCGAGGCGTTGATACCTCG
>CAZERB010000262.1:0-2189 GCA_964514645.1 uncultured Anaerolineales bacterium | reverse complement strand
CTCAGGTACTCCTCCGCCGCCTGGTGGGCCTCCTCCTCGGAGGTGACGTTCTCCCCCAAGTGGTCGATGGTTGCTTGGATCCCCCTCTGGTTCAAAGCCCTGATCGCCTCGATAGCCTCTTCCAGAGTCTCCCCAGCCACGAAGCGACGACTCATTCGCCGGGAAAGAGTGAACCGAATGATGAAATCTTGGAGGGTTGTGCTACGGGAGAGATGTAAAAGCAGGCTTCTTGAGAGTGACATCCAATCCTCCCTTGGATCGTTTCCCCACAACTATGTGAGGCTAGATGGTTACTCTTCATTATATCACAAGCGGCTAGGGCAGAGATAAAGGGAGGCTCCCTCAAGTGACAGGGCCTCCCTCGCCGGGACACAAAAGTCGGATATAGCCCTAACTAGAGACTGAGCGATGATCTGTAAAGCCATGCCTGACCCTATCGGGCGCAAACGAGGGGCAGATCGGCCATAGTCACCAGGCCTGGAGGCGCATCGACCACCCGAGGGGTGGCGTTCACCACCATAGCCGCGGTAGCCATATCGCCATGCACCCCCTCTATAGTTAACTTGACAGAGGGTCTTCCCTCCACGGAAATGGTATCTTTTGCCCTCTCCAGACCCACAGATATCTCTAGGTCGAGGGTTATCACCTCTTCCCCGTCTTTGATCCCCCGCCCGACCTGATGCAGGCCCGCTATTTGACCTGCCTCCACCTCCAAGAACTGGGTAGAGATCGGCCGCTCAGCGGTCACCGGCTCCAGGCTCTCCTCTATCGCATCCAGTTCCCAACCCAAGGCTCCGGCGATGGCAGCCACCGATTCCCTCAAGCCTATATGTCCTACCCAGCGAGCATTAACCCCACCCTGAAACTGGGCCAGGGTAAGCCCTACCCCTGCCTTCCGTTGCAGGTTGAACCGGCGGCCACCAGCATCCACCCTCCGGCTAACGTGGATCCTCTGAACCTCCTGGCAAACCCCGGTGATAAATAGAGGCAAGGTGTCCATTATGAAGCCAGGATTGACGCCCGTGCCTAAAACTGTAACCCCTCGTTCCTTAGCCAGGCGGTCGATCTCGACCGCCAGTTTGGGGTGTTGAGCCGTGGGATAGGCTAGTTCCTCGCAGGTGGAGACGATGTTGAGGCTAGCGTTAATAATTTCCCACAACTGGGGGGCCACACTCTCCAAAAAAGAGCGCGTGGAATGGATTACCACCTCAGCCTCTTTCCCCTCCAGAGCGGAGGCCAAGGTCTTGGAGACGGGTATATCTAAAGGTCGGTCGAGGCCGATCACCGTGCCCAGATCCCGGCCTGCTTTTCCCTCGTCGATATCGATGGCGGCCACAGACCGCATCCCTTCCCTAGAAAGAAGTAGCCTGGCTATCTGACTGCCGATGGCTCCCAGACCATAATGGATAACGCGGATCTCACGAGACACGCTTTCCTCCCCAAGATTATTGAGCCACCAGGCTGTTAATGGCTCGGAAGAGCTTGTAGACGGTCAAATAGTCATCATGAGTGTATTCTATGCGGCGGCCGTCTAGACGGCTTACCCCAGGGACGAGTTCAGCCACCTCCACAGACGCCCCCAGGGCGAACTCCACGGTTAAGTGGATGGGAGGAGCGATCTGGAAGGGTCTACCTCCCTTCTCTAAGCCTCTCACTGCCGCCTCTCTGATGAGTCGGTGGACCAACGGGGGTGGGAGAGATCTAGCCGCTTGCCGACCATACCCCTCCTTAACCACCACCGTCTCCAGCCCAGGCCCCAAGAGGGCTTTGGCCTCCTCCACGAGGTGCCTATCCCCGCTGACCAACACCACGGGGACACCGAAGTAACCGGCCAGCGCGGCGTTCAAAGCCGTCTCTCCTACAGGCTTCCCGTTGATGGTCGCTTGATGAATGCGACCGCTCCAGGTGTGGGCGATAACCCCGTCTTTGGTGCCTGCTTGGGCGTGGTAGCCGATGAAGAAGGCGGCATCGAAGGTATCATCGATCCCCTGCATCATGCTTAAAGGCGTAGGCCGGCCGGATATGAGTTGGGCCTGGGGGTTCAACCCTTCGATGAGGATATTCCGTCCTTCTCCATGGGCGTCGTTAACCACGATCTCCCTCGCTCCACCAATCAACGCCCCCTCGATGGCCGCATTAGCCTCCTCGGTCATTAGTTTGCGAGCCCGTTCATACTCCTTGTTGCCCAT
>CAZERB010000261.1:0-2190 GCA_964514645.1 uncultured Anaerolineales bacterium | reverse complement strand
CGGCGGAGGCGGCGGAGGTGGCGCCGGCTAAGGTCTAATCTCTCAAGGAGGCAGGGATCGTGATCGGACAAGGGAAGGTGGTGGGAGTGATCCTCATCATCGCGGGCTTGGTTTTGGGTACCGTCTGTAGCCTCTGGTTGTTCGGCAATGTGGCTGGAGGCCAGTTGCAATTTACAGGTTTCCTCCTGGGCTTGGCGGGGATCGTGATCTTCTTGGTGGTCCCCTTGCTCGCCGGGGGTGGTTACCTCCTCATCAGAGGGCGAGAGGAGGCCCGGGAGTTCGCCGCGGTGGAGAAGGAGAAGAGGGTCCTCAACATGGTTCAGACCCAAGGAAGGGTAAGGCTCTCCGACGCGGCCTTAGAACTGAACGTGAGTCGCGACCAGGTGAAGGATTATATCTACGACCTGGTGGGGAAGGGGCTCTTCACCGGCTATATCGACTGGAAGGAAGGGGTCCTCTACGCCAAAGAGGCGGCTGAGATGGAGACCAATAAGTGCCCCAACTGTGGTGCCACCAGGGAGTTCGTGGGCAAGGGCATAGTTAAGTGCGAATACTGCGGGGCGGAACTCTTCTTATAAGGAGGGAGATATGGATCTGAGGGAGAAGGTCAGCGGTGAGAGAGGGGCCTTGGAGAGGGTGGTAGGGCTCATTCCTGGCTATCATGGCTACAAAGAGAGGGAGATGCGCCGCGAGGCGGATAAACTCCTCCGCATGCGCCTGGCTCAACGCTTCGAGGAGCAGCGGGGACGGTTGACCAGGGTACAGTCTCATCTGGTGGATGCGGGAGAATTGAAGGCGGTTGTGGCCCTGGAGCGGGCGATGATGAGGCTGCAACTTCTTATCGATCGCCTCAAAACCGCAGCCTATGGGCATAGCGGTTTCTTCGATGCTACCAGGGTGCTGGAGAAAGACCTCGATGCCCTATATGAATACGACCAGAGCCTGGTTGAGGGAGTGGATAAGGTGGCTCAGATGATGGACCGCCTTGCCCAAGCCACGGAGGCGGGAGTGATCATGGCGGCGGCGGAGGAACTGGTCTCCCTCTTGGAAGAGATCAATAGCGCCTTCACGAGGAGGATGGATGTGATACTTGGTCTGACGGAGACCAGTAAAGAGGGCTAATTGGGGCGGAAGATCAAAACAGATAGGGAAGGAGAGAAAGATGGCTAGGATATTTGACATAATCGAATGGTTCGACCCTTCGGGGAGGGAGATGGTACATCGTATCCCCGAGCAAGGCTCTGGCGATTTCCGCATCGGCTCTCAAGTGATCGTCCGGGAGGCCCAGGCGGCGGTCTTCTACCGTGATGGGAAGGCGTTGGATACCTTCGGGCCGGGGAGACATACCATCGCTACAGCCAACATACCTTTTTTGGTGAACCTCATCGGCAAGGCATTCAGCGGTGAGACCCCCTTCAAGGCTGAAGTCTACTTCGTCAATATGCGGGAGTTCTTGGATCAGAAGTGGGGGACTCCGGAAGCGATCGCTCTGCGGGATAGTGACTTAGGGATGGTGCGGTTACGGGCCTTTGGCACCTATTCGATGCAGATAAAGGACCCCCAACTCTTCGTCATCAAGATCGTGGGGACTCAGGGCCTCTATGAGACGGCGGCTATAAGCGACTTCTTGCGCAGCATCCTGATCTCCAACCTCACCGACCTCTTAGGGGAGACGCAGAAATCGCTCTTCCAGTTGCCCAGCCTGTACGACGAGATAGGGGCGGGGACCAAGGTCAAGGTCCAGGATGACTTCGAGGCCTTGGGGCTCGACCTGAAGGCCTTCTACGTGAGCAATATCTCGCCCACGGAGGAGACGGCCAAGGCGATCGACGAGCGGGCGGCCATGGGAGCCATCGGCAACATGCAGGCCTATCTCCAGTTCAAGGCGGCTAGGGCTTTGGAGGAGGCGGCAAGCGCCCCTGAAGGCGCAGGAGGCTTGGCCCAGGCAGGGATGGGCTTGGGGGCCGGAGTGGGGATGGGGGCCATGATGGCTGGGATGATGACCCAAGCGATGCAGGCCGGAGCGCAGGCTCCCACCATGCTCTGTCCCAGTTGCTCGGCTCAGATACCGGCCAACTCCAAGTTCTGCCCTCAGTGTGGGGCCAAGATCGGGGAGGAGATGATCTGCCCTAACTGCAAAACCGATATCCCCGCGGGCTCCAAATTCTGCCCCAGCTGTGGAACCAAGAT
>CAZERB010000260.1:0-2190 GCA_964514645.1 uncultured Anaerolineales bacterium | reverse complement strand
GATCGTTTTACCCAAAGGGCCCAAGAGGCTATCGCCCAATCCCAAGAGATCCTTCAACGGTATAAGCATAGTCAACTGGATGCAGAGCACTTGCTTCTGGCCCTGATCGAGCAGCCAGGGGGTGTTATCCCTCAGGTTCTCGCGAAGTTGGGAGCAGATGTGGAGGTGATAAGAAGGCGGTTGGATGACATCCTATCCACCAGCCCTCCTACCCAGTTTGGCCCCCTGGCCCCCCAAGCCCAGATCTATGTCACCCCTAGGGTAAAGCGGGTCATAGACGTGGCCATGGAGGAGTCGAAGCGTCTGGGGGACGACTATGTCTCCACAGAGCATATCTTCCTAGCCATAATCGGCGAGGGGAGTGGGGCGGCTAGCGCCATCCTCCGAGATGCTGGCGTGACCAAAGATGGGGCCTATAAGGTTATCGAAGAGATAAGAGGGGGACAGAAAGTGACAGATCCTCAAGCGGAGACCAAATATCGGATACTGGAAAGGTACGGCCGAGACTTGACTCAACTCGCCCGGGAGGGACGGTTGGATCCGGTGATCGGTCGAGAGATGGAGATCCTTCGCCTCATGCGCGTCCTGGCCCGCCGCACCAAAAACAACCCTGCCCTTATCGGCGAGGCAGGGGTGGGGAAGACGGCCATCGTCGAAGGGTTAGCCCAGAGGATCGCCGCTGGCGATGTGCCGGAAAACCTCTTGGGCAGAAGGGTTGTGGAGTTAGATCTAGGAGGCATGGTGGCTGGCTCCCGCTTCCGGGGCGAGTTCGAGGAGAGGCTCAAGGCCGCCCTCCAGGAGGTACAGCGATCTCATGGAGGGATAATCCTCTTCATCGATGAGTTACACAACGTGGTAGGAGCCGGTGCGGCCCAGGGAGCCATCGACGCCTCGAATATGATGAAGCCCGCCTTGGCTCGCGGGGAGTTGCAATGCATCGGGGCCACCACCCTCGATGAGTACCGCAATCATATCGAGAAAGATGGAGCCCTGGAACGACGATTCGCCCCCATCTACGTGGAGGAGCCCTCGGTGGAGGAGACTATCGAGATGCTCCAAGGCCTGAGGGAGCGGTATCAAGAGCACCACGGAGTGACCATCACCGATGAGGCCCTAGAGGCGGCGGCTAGACTCTCCCACCGGTATGTGACAGAACGGTATCTCCCCGACAAGGCGGTGGACCTCATCGATGAGGCAGCGGCTAAATTGCGTATCGATATGTTCGGCCTGCCGGAAGAACTGAAAGAGAAGAAGAACCGACTCCAAGGGCTCCAAACCAAAGAGGAGGAAGCCTGGCAGAGGAGGGATTACGAGCAGGCGGCGAGGTTCAAGAGCGAACGGTTGCAGATGGAGAGAGAGTACCAGGCGGAACTGGGCGCTTGGCGCAGGGAAAAGGGGATAGATGAGGTGGTTGATGAGGAGGATGTAGCCCAGATCGTAGCCGCCTGGACCGGGATACCAGTGAGCCGCATGATGGAAACGGAGGCGGAGAAACTCCTCTCTATGGAGGAGAGGATCCACCAACGGATCGTGGGACAGGAGGAGGCAGTTTCCGCCGTGGCCGACGCCATACGGCGCGGCCGCTCCGGGCTGAAAGACCCCCGACGCCCCATCGGCTCCTTCATCTTCCTGGGGCCCACGGGGGTAGGCAAGACGGAGTTGGCCAAAGCACTGGCCGAGTTCCTCTTCGACGACGAGGAGGCCCTAGTGCGGGTGGATATGAGCGAGTATCAGGAAAGGCATACCGTCTCCCGCCTCATCGGGGCCCCGCCAGGTTACGTAGGATATGGTGAAGGGGGGCAACTCACCGAGGCAGTGCGCCGACGGCCCTACCAGGTGGTCCTCTTCGACGAGATCGAGAAGGCCCACGCCGATGTATGGAACGCCTTACTACAGATCCTCGACGAGGGACGGCTCACCGACGGCCAGGGGCGGACGGTGGATTTCAGGAACGCGGTCTTAATCATGACCTCCAATATCGGGACCCAATACGCCCAGCGGGGAGGCACTTTGGGCTTCCGCACTGGTGACGAAGGGGATGCCGATTCTGAGATGCAGGCTCAGATGCGGGAACAATTGACGAAAACCTTTCGGCCCGAATTCCTGAACCGGGTCGATGAGGTGATCATCTTTCACACCCTCAAGCCGGAGCATATCAAAGCCATCGTCGACCTCCAGATGAAGGATATA
>CAZERB010000259.1:0-2196 GCA_964514645.1 uncultured Anaerolineales bacterium | reverse complement strand
CCGACAGTGCGCACCACCCTTCCTCCGAAACCACGCTTAAAACGATAGACCCCCCATAAGCCCCCCTCCCTCTTCGCAAAGTCGGAGGGCTCCCCATTCTCCCCCACCTCATCGGGGATGCCCCAAAGATCGTAGACTAGACAGCCCCTCTCTTTGGCCCACCGGATCGCCTCCCACTGCACAAGGTAGTTGGGCATGAGATCGCGATGCTCATCGGACGAGGCGCCATAGAGATAGTAGGCTCGGTGGCCGAAGGCGAAAGCCATCAGTCCGGCCAACATCTGGTCGCCATAGAAGGCCAAAAAGAGCCTCCCCATCCCTTGGGGGACGAAGGTCCGCCAGACCTCAAGGTAATAGCGACCACTGTGTACAAAGAAGCGATCTCGACGCTCCGTGATGCGGAGCAACTCGTAGAAAGCGCCAAGATCCGCCTCCTTCCCCTCCCTCACCACCACCCCTTTTCGCTCTGCCAGGCGGATATTGTACCTTGTTTTGGGCTTCATCTGGTTCAGGATCGATTCCAGATCCCCCCCTATATCCACAGCCAAGGTGCTCTGAGGCTGGATGCTCTCCGGGGCCTGATGGAACCCCTCCCTTTCCAGTAAACGGCCTCTCTCGCCAGCCTCCCAATCCGGTTCCAGACGTAAGAAAACTGAACCCTCTTGGCGGGCCAGAAGGTGAAGTTGAACCATTAGTTCATGTAAGGTCCCCCCCTCTTGAAGATCGACCACCGGCCCCCGGGGGATATGAGCCAGACTTCCTAGGGGCAAATTGCGCACCAGTACCTGGGCTCCAGCGATGATTTGCCCCCCTTCCTCCAAAGCCACGCGGCTAGCCCGCCAGCCGAAGCGGCTCTTGAACTCTCCCCATTCATACGATTGGAGGAGGTGGCTCCCCTTCTCAAGGAGGAAAGCGTTCCATCGCCCCTGGTCCTCTATCTTGAGCAAGTTCATCTTCCAGAAAGCCTCCTTTCCCATTATACCAGATTGGACTCCTCCCTTCACCTTAAAGTTGAAACGGCCGCTGGATACCACCAGCAGGAGATTACGAGTCTTCACTTTGACATTCGATTTCTCGCCCCTTATACTGGCTGCTGTTTTTCCTTAGCGGCAATAGCGTTTAAGACCACTTCTAGGAAAATGGGTTGATTTTAGGAGGGGTTTGTGATATAGTTCGCAAGGTTTTCCGGCAGCCGTTAGGCTACAAGGGAAACGGGAGGAGTTGTTGCTATCAGACTACGCTTTCCTTGGCTTGTTGCTCATCGCGGCAATCCTCTTCCCCCTTGCGGCGATGTGTATGGCCTTCCTCGTACGCCCTAAGAAATCCGGCCCCGTTAAAAAATCCACCTATGAGTGCGGCCTGGAGACCATAGGTGAGACGTGGGTGCGGTTTCGAGTTCAATACTACATCTACGCCCTGGTCTTCGTCGTCTTCGATATCGAGACCGTCTTCTTATACCCCTGGGCAGTAGCCTATAACCAGTTGGGGCTCTTCGCCTTGGTGGAGATGTTCATCTTTTTGGGGATCCTAGTGGGAGGACTCCTTTACGCCTGGCGAAAGGGCGTCCTAGAATGGTTCTAAGATGACCGAAGAAGAGTATGTAGCCGAAGAGATCAGGCGCAACGTCATCATCACTACCATCGATAAGATATATAACTGGGGGCGCCGCTCCTCGGTCTGGCCTATGGGTTTTGGATTAGCCTGCTGCGCCATCGAGATGATCTGCGCCGCCGCCGCCCGCTTCGACTTCGCCCGCTTCGGGATGGAGATGATGCGCCCTACCCCCCGCCAGGCGGATTTGATGATCATAGCCGGTACTGTAACCAATAAGATGGCCCCCCAAGTGGTGCGGCTCTACGATCAGATGCCGGAGCCCAAGTATGTTCTGGCTATGGGAGCCTGCGCCATCTCCGGTGGCCCCTTCAAGGATACCTATAACGTTGTCAACGGCATAGACACCTACCTGCCCGTGGATGTCTATGTTCCCGGCTGTCCTCCCCGCCCGGAAGCCCTAATAGAAGGGTTCATTAAACTACATCAAAAGATAGAAGGGCAGACGATCCTCACCTCCCCTTGGTACCGTAAAGAGGTGGAGAGGGAAGTACCGGTTCCCATCCTCGGGCCGAAGGGGCTGGTACTCCCAGGAGAAGATGAGTAAAGAGGTACCCCAGCCTTAAGAGATGGCTTTTCAGTCCT
>CAZERB010000258.1:0-2200 GCA_964514645.1 uncultured Anaerolineales bacterium | reverse complement strand
TGGCTCCCGCCGATGGGATGCTCTACGCCTTGCGGGATGTTACGGCCACGGTAGGCTGCACCCCCCTCATCGCCTCCAGCATCATGAGCAAGAAGTTGGCTGCCGGAGCCGACGGCATCGTCCTCGATGTGAAGGTGGGACGAGGGGCCTTTATGAAAACCGAGGAAGATGCCATCAGGTTGGCTCAGGCGATGGTGGAGATCGGGGAAGGGGTAGGGCGAAGGGTCTCGGCCGTCATATCGGATATGAGCCAACCGTTGGGTTACGCGGTGGGAAACGCCCTGGAGGTGCGCGAGGCGATAGACACTCTCCAAGGCTCTGGCCCCCCGGATTTCCGGGAACATTGCTTGGTCATCGCTACTCAGATGCTCATGTTGACCGGTAGTTACGATGAGGTAAGAGCCCAAGAGGCCCTGAGAGCCGCCCTCCAGGCAGGGGGAGGTTTGAAAAAATTAAAGGATTTGGTGGTGGCCCAAGGGGGGGATCCAGCGCCCATCGACGACCCGATGCTTCTTCCTCAAGCCTCTCTCCAGCACACTGTAGTTGCACCTCGGGCCGGCTATATCGCGGCCCTCGATGCCCAAGAGGTGGGAACAGCCACTATGAGGCTAGGCGCCGGGCGAGCGAAGAAGGGAGAGCCCATCGACCACGCTGTAGGGATAGTCCTACACAGGAAAATCGGCGATCATGTGGGAGAGGGCGAAAAAATCTTGACCGTTCATGCCCGGAGTGAAGAGGCGGCCCAGGAGGCAGAATCACGCCTCCTAGGTGCCTATCTCTGGAGTGAGGAGCCTGTAGAGCCTCCGCCTCTGATTCACCGCGTCATCCCCTGGTCTGGCAGGTGACTAGATGAGACCTCGTCTCTTAATAGCACTCCTTTTCCTTCTCCTGGGCTCTGGGAGCAGCCTAGCCTCCTTTCCCTCTTTCAAATGGGCTTGGGCATATGAGACGGGTGACTACATCCGTTCCACTCCCGTTGTGGCCCAGGGTCTGGTCTTCGTGGCTTCCGACGATAACTATCTCTACGCCCTCGACGCCAGAACCGGTGAACTCAAATGGCGTTTTCAAGCCCAGGATAACCTCTCCTTCCCTTTCGTCTGGGGCGATCTGGTCTATGTAGGCTCTTGGGATCATAGCCTCTACGCCCTAGAGGCCTCGACAGGCGAGTCATCGTGGAGGTACGAGACCGGGGGGTGGATCACTTCCTCCCCGACAGCAGTCGGTGATTTGATCTATGTGGGCTCCACCGATGGCTACCTCTACGCCCTTCACGCTGAGAGCGGGGAGGTAGCCTGGCGGTGGGGCCCAGTAGGCCCTATCAACTCCTCGCCTACCTTGGAGGGAGAGACGATTTTTTTCGGCTCCGACGATAACTACCTCTACGCCCTCGATAGCAAAACCGGTGACCTCAAATGGCGATTTCAGACTGAAGGCTTTGTGCGCTCTTCTCCGGCCTTATCCCAGGGGCTGCTCTTTGTAGGCTCCGAGGATAGGCATCTCTACACCCTTAGGGTGAAAGACGGGAGCCTGGCCTGGGTGCAGGAGACGGGCTTCGCCATTAACTCTTCACCCTTGGTCGAGGAGGGCATCGTCTATGTGGGCTCCAACGATGGCTGCCTATACGCTTGGGAGGCCAAAAGGGGCGAGCCTCTTTGGCACTACTGCGTCGATGGGCCCATCCGCTCCTCCCCTCTCATCTTCCAAGGTATCCTCTTCTTCGGCTCCGATGATAATAAACTGTACGCTCTGGAGTCCAAGAGCGGCGCTCTCCTTTGGAGGTACCCCACACGGGGTGATCTGTCGACCCCCGTTATCTATGAGGATCTCCTCTACGTGGGTTCGCTCGATGCTCGGCTCTATGCTTTTCGGATAGTGGGTAGATAAGATGGGTTGTATACGCCGCATCATCATTTCGGCCATAACCTTCTTAGGGCTGGCCATCCTGGCCTTGCCTCTTCCAAGGGCTTCCGTTGGGCCACCCCAACTCCTCTATGAGGAAGCCCAAGAGGCGGATCTCGTCACCGCCCAGGCCCTCTACTGCCGCTTGAGTGAGGGTTTCCCAGAGATAAGCGAATACCTTCTTCTGGCTAGCGCTCTAGCCGCCATGCCCGATGTGGAAGCGGTGCGAGAACTCAAGAATATAATCGACTATCGTCCCCACAGCCCGGCCGCCTTCGAGGCTCATCTGATCCTGGCCCGC
>CAZERB010000257.1:0-2201 GCA_964514645.1 uncultured Anaerolineales bacterium | reverse complement strand
GAGGGATCACCATCCTCAGCCTGGGGGTAGGGTATATCTTGGTGGAGATCTACCGCACTTGGATCTTCCCCCCCATCTTCTACTATCTCACTTTGCAGTTCATACCTCGTCCTGGACGAGCTCTTCTCTTTGGGGTGCTGGGCATAACTGCAGTAGTCGTGGCTATCATCCAGTTGAACAGGTCTCTCCTCTCCGCCTTCCGCTTCCCTGGAGACAGTCATCTGGCGGATATTATCTACCGGTATAGGCACCGGAGCCGAGGTCCCAAGGTGGTGGCTATGGGCGGGGGCGTCGGCCTCTCCACACTGCTCAGGGGACTGAAGGAGCATACGGATAATATCACCGCTATCGTCACCGTGGCCGATGATGGGGGGAGTTCCGGCCGCCTGCGACGAGAACTGGGAGTCTTGCCACCTGGCGACTTCAGGAACTGCATCGCCGCCCTGGCCGATGCGGAATCGTTAACCACGCAACTATTCCAATACCGTTTTGGCGAAGGGAAGGGGCTCAATGGACATAGTTTCGGCAACCTCTTCATCGCCGCCATGGCCGCGGTGACGGGGAACTTCGAGCGGGCTATCCTGGAATCGGGGCGAGTGTTGGCCATCCGGGGGCAGATCTTCCCCTCCACTCTGGAGGATGTGACCCTCTGTGCTGACCTGGGTGAGGAGGAAGCCGAAGGGGTGATGCGGGTAGAGGGTGAGTCCCAGATACCCAAGGCTGGGAAGCCCATTGAGCGGGTATATCTGGTTCCCGGCGAGGCTTCCGCTTACCCCGGAGCGGTGAAGGCGATCCTCGATGCGGATCTCATAGTGGTTGGGCCGGGGAGCCTTTATACCAGCGTCCTTCCCAATCTGCTTGTCCCGGGCATCGTTCAGGCTTTGCGAGCCTCTCGGGCCCTGAAGGTCTATGTCTGTAACGTGGCTACCCAGAAAGGGGAGACAGACCATTTTACCGCTGGCGACCACATAAAGGCGCTGGAACAGCATGTAGGGAGAATCTTCGATCATGTGCTCCTAAACGACAATTTGGGGGGTTCGCTTCCTTCCCATCTGACCATCGAGATCGTCTCTCCCACGATGCATCCGGACCAGGAACTCCAGGTGGTTGCCGCAGACGTGGTGGATCGAGAGAACCCCTGGCGCCATGACTCAAGAAGATTGGCCCAGGCGCTATTGGAGTTGTACTATAGGGAGCGAAATGAGGGTAGAGGAGGTTTCAAGAGGGGAGGTGGTTGAGAGGAGAGTGGCCAGCGTTGGGGATGGCTTCTTCTGGGGTATGGGGAAACTGGTCGAGATTATCGCTTGGCAGAAGAACGAGTGGGTTACTACCGGGGAGTGGTTGATCTAGTCAACTATATAGGCCAGCGGGGTTTTGAGGAGATAGGTGTTTGATTGGGGTAGGCTGTCAGGGATGGGGGACGGAACTTTTCGTCCCTCTTCTCGTCGCGGTGGGACGCAAAAGAAAGGGTAGATGTGCGGGGGAAATGGACATGTTGCGTCGATCTCTCTACGGTTGTTAGAGGGCTTCTTGGAGGGGAGAGATAATGCCTTTTGCGCCTGGGGAGTATGTGGGCCACTATAAGATAATTGAACAGTTGGGCCATGGCGGGATGGCCACCGTCTGGAAAGCCTATCACGCTCCGTTGGATCGGTACGTGGCTATCAAGGTGCTCCATCCCGTCTTCGTCGATGATGCAGCCTTCTTGGAGCGTTTCCATAAGGAGGCCAAAATCGTGGCCCGACTGGTTCACCCCCATATAGTGCCGGTCTATGATTTCAGCGAAGAGGATGGGATGCCTTACTTAGTGATGCGGTATGTAGAGGGAGAAACCTTGAAAGCCGTTCTGAGACGGGGCCCCCTTCCTTTGAGACGGATCCTTGAGCTCCTGAGGCCAGCGGGGGAGGCGTTAGCCTATGCCCATGGCCAAGGAGTGCTCCATCGAGATATTAAACCTTCTAATATCATGGAGACACCAGAGGGAGAGGTCTTTCTCACCGATTTTGGCTTGGCCAAGATGATGGAGGATGTGGATGCCGCTTTCTCTCGGGAGATGATGGTGGGGACGCCTCAATATATCTCCCCCGAGCAGGCGAGGGGAGAGGAGTTGGATCGAGGCACCGACATATACTCCTTGGGGGTCGTTCTTTTCGAGATGCTCACCGGGAGGGTCCCCTTTGAGGGGGATACCGCTCAGGCTA
>CAZERB010000256.1:0-2201 GCA_964514645.1 uncultured Anaerolineales bacterium | reverse complement strand
GGTGGCTGGCCCGGGCCCTGGGCCGTGAACTCCGCCTCATCCAAACGGGAAGGGTGCAGAACTACCTTTTGCTCCTTCTCTTGAGTCTCCTTTTGCTAACCGGCCTATTCATCTATCAATAGTAATGGCTGAGCCTGTCTCTCGGAGGACTGGAAAATGAATATACCCTACTTAACCCTGATCACCTTTCTCCCTATCCTGGGATCCGTGGTGATAATCTGCCTCCCCAGGGATAAGGAGAAGGCGATAAAATGGTTCTCCGTGGCTCTAAGCCTCGTACCTTTGGCCCTCTCGGCGATAGTCTGGCTCAAATATGATTACACCACTGGGTCGATCCAGTTCGAGGAGGTATACTCTTGGATCCCGGCCATCAACGTCCACTATCGGATGGGGGTGGACGGCATAAGCCTGCCCTTGGTCTTTCTGACCACGCTCCTGACCACTATCTCTCTCTATTATTCTTCGCATACCATCCATGAGCGGGTGAAAGAGTATTTCGCCCTCTTCCTCCTTCTGGCCACCGGGATGTCTGGGGTCTTCGTCTCCTTGGATTTCTTCCTCTTCTACATCTTCTGGGAGATCGGTCTCGTGCCCATGTATTTCCTCATCGGCATCTGGGGAGGGCCCCGCAGGGAGTACGCGGCCATTAAGTTCTTCTTATACACCTTGACGGGGAGCGTCCTCATGCTCCTGGCCATCCTGGGGATGTATTTCGACCGAGGGACTTTTGACATCTTGGAGCTAGCCAAACTTCGCCCCTTCGCCGGCGATTTCACCCTCCAGGCCCTGGCTTTCTGGGGCATCTTCGCTGCTTTCGCTATCAAGGTCCCTTTATGGCCCTTCCATACCTGGCTCCCCGACGCCCACGTGGAAGCCCCTACCGCAGGGAGCGTGATCCTGGCTGGCGTCCTCCTAAAGTTAGGGGGGTACGGCTTCTTCCGCGTCCTCCTCCCCATCTTCCCTCAGGCCTTCCATCGGTTCGCCCCCATCATCGCCATCCTGGCTCTCCTGAGCATAGTCTATGGGGCTCTGGTCTCCATGGCCCAATGGGACTTAAAGAAACTCATCGCCTACTCTTCGGTGAACCACATGGGGTATGTGATACTGGGGTTGGCCGCTGCCGCCTCTGCCAGCGGCACCTCGGAGAAGATCTTCGATAGCCAGGCGATGGCCCTCAACGGGGCGGTGATGCAGATGTTCAACCATGGCATCATCACCGGGGGACTCTTCCTCCTGGTGGGGGTCATATACGAACGCGCCCATACCCGAGATTTGAAGGAGTTTGGGGGGTTAGGAGTGACAATGCCGGTATATTACGCCATTGTTACCGCCACCGCCCTAGCCTCCCTCGGCTTGCCCGGGCTGGCGGGCTTCATAAGCGAGTTCCTAGTCTTCCGGGGATCGTTAGCCCTCATCACCCCCATCGCCGCCATCGCCGTCAGCGGCCTGCTGGTCACCGCGGCTATGTTTCTCTGGAAGGTGATCCAAATGATCTTCTTGGGGCCCACGAACGAGAAGTGGGCCAAACTCCCGGATATGTACCGCTGGGAGGTGATAACTATGGCTCCACTTCTCTTCTTCATGGTCCTCTTTGGCCTCTATCCCACTCCCATCCTTAATCTCATCAACGGGGCGGTGGTGAAGTTGCTGAGCGGATTATAGGAGGTTTTCCCCTTGCCTTGGCCTGAAAAGTTGTCTCTTCTATCGCCGGAGATCACGCTAACCATCTTCGCCCTCCTAGTCTTGGGGCTGGATCTGGCTTTCAAGAGGCTCAAAGATGCCTTGGCCTACGTGGCTATGGGCGGTTTGATCCTGGCCATGGTGGTCACCGCTCTCCTCTTTGGCAGCCAGGGGTCGCTCTTCTCAGAGATGGTGACCGTGGACTCCTTCGCCTTGTATTTCAAGATCATCGCCTGCCTTACCACTGGACTGGTGATCCTCTCCTCCATCGCTTTCATGAAAACAAGGACCCCCTATAGGGGCGAGTTCTATAGCCTGCTCCTCCTGGCTACCCTGGCGATAACGCTTTTGGTCGGAGCGAGCGATCTGGTCATGATCTACCTCTCCTTTGAGTTCCTGAGCCTCACCTGCTATGTCCTGGTGGGGTATCTGAGGGGGGATCCCAAATCTAGTGAGGGGGGGATCAAATATTTCCTCTACGGCGCTGTCACCTCGGCGGTGATGCTCTACGGCATCTCCCT
>CAZERB010000255.1:0-2211 GCA_964514645.1 uncultured Anaerolineales bacterium | reverse complement strand
TACGCTTTAGGACCTCCGCTATCACGATCCTGGCCAACTCTTGGGCGGAGATATCTCGAAAGGCTCCGCCGTGGCTGCCGATGGGCGTTCGCACCCCGCCAACGATAACCACCTCTTTCACTTTCTCCTCCTAGATAAAAATTGCAAGGGGACCCTCCTGAAGAACTGCCCTTGCCTTATAGTCTCCTTCATAAGGAAGGAAACGAAAAATCGAACTGCCTGGCCTCCGCCAAGCGGTGCATCAGCCCTCCCGTTTGTGAAATCCGTTGCTATTCTACAACAAAAGAGCGAGTAAATCAACTGAAAAATCCTCTTCCAGAAGACAGCCGGGCTTACCAGTGGAGTCGGATGTTATCATCTGATGCTCCTGGTCGTCAAGAAGTAACTCCTGACAGCACACAAAAATGGGCTGTAGAGGAGATAGGCTCCCCCCACCCTCGTGGCCACTAGGGATTCCCCTACTCCTATTGTGCAGATCCAGGTGGCTCATCCGACTCTACCACAGTTGTCATATTCTTAACGAGACTAAAGGGGAAACAGACCTTGGTGAAGGGGAAATCCTGTGATAGAATAATATCGAATACCGAAGTGAGCGCTTTTCTATGTCTATCCGCATCTTATCTCCAGAAGTTGTCTCCAAGATCGCCGCCGGTGAGATTATCGAGCGGCCCGCCTCCGTGGTAAAAGAGTTGATAGAGAACTCCATCGACGCTGGTGCCTCCGAGATAAAGGTGGAGGTGCGTCAAGGGGGCCGCCGCCTTATACGGGTCATCGATGACGGTGGGGGCATCCCCGCTGAAGAGGCGGACTTGGCCTTTGAACGCTACTCCACCAGCAAGTTGAAAGACGCCGAAGATCTCTACCGTATCGCCACCTTGGGCTTCCGAGGCGAGGCCCTCCCCAGCATCGCCGCCGTCTCCAAGGTGACGATGGTCACGAGGACCAAGGAGCAGGAAACAGGAGTCCTCTTGCGCTTAGAGGGGGGAAAGGTTATCAAGCGGCAAAAGAAAGGAGCCCCCCGAGGCACCGTTGTCTCTGTCGAAGACCTTTTCTTTAACACCCCAGCGCGACTCAAATTCCTGCGTAAAGACTCCACTGAAGCGGGACATATAAGCGACCTGGTGACCCGCTACGCCCTGGCTTATCCAAATATACGCTTCAACCTCCTCTCCGACGGGCATACCCTTTTCCACTCAAAAGGCAGCGGTAGCCTCAACGATGTGCTGATAGAGGTATACGGGCTGGAGACGGCCCGCCAGATGTTGGAAATCGCTTCCTTACAGGAGCCCCGGGGAGAGGAGGCCGAAGGGCTCAAGATAAGCGGATATGTGGGGGCTCCCAGCCTCCATCGAGCCAGCGGGAGGCACCTGACCATTCTCATCAACGGCCGCTGGGTGCGAGATCAACTCTTGGGCTATGCCATCAAGGAGGCCTATCATACCCTCTTGCCCAAGGGGCGCCACCCCGTCGCCGTGGTACGGGTGGATCTTTCCCCGCAGGAGGTGGACATCAACGTCCACCCCGCCAAGGCCGAGGTGCGGTTCCGGAGGAGCGGCGAGCTCTTCGCCGCCATCCAAAAGGCTGTCCGTCACACCTTAAAGGGGGCCCCCATCCCCATCGTCGCTCCCCCCCGCTGGGCCCCAGAGCAAAGACCTCTTATAACCCGTCGCCTTTCCCCAGGCCAGATGGCACTAGAGGTGCAGCGCACGGAAGAGATAGCACCCTCTAAGAAGATCCCTCCCCTTCGGGTCTTAGGGCAACTGGGGCGCACCTATATCATCGCCGAGGGGCCAGAGGGGATGTACCTCATCGATCAGCACGCTGCTCACGAGCGAGTGCTCTACGAACGGCTCCTAAGTGACCGGGCCAAGATGGCGGTCCCCTCCCAAAGGCTGCTCGAGCCTCTGACCCTAGATTTGGGCCCTGAAGAGGCTTCGCTCATAGAGGAGAAAATGGAGACCCTGCGCTCCTGGGGGTTCGACCTGGAGCCTTTCGGCGGCCAGACCTACCTTTTGCGCGCCGTCCCCGCCATCCTCAAAGGGGGCGATCTATCCCAAGCGGTGCGGGAGGTGATCGACGAGGCGTCGCGCCAAGTCAGCCGCTGGGAGGAGGAGTTCGTCATCAGCCTAGCCTGTCACGGAGCAGTACGGGCAAGCCAGACCATGAGCGATGGGGAGATGCGAGAACTGGTGAGACAACTGGAGGAGACCA
>CAZERB010000254.1:0-2217 GCA_964514645.1 uncultured Anaerolineales bacterium | reverse complement strand
ACCCTTCCCGTTTGGATGAGGCGGAGTTCACGGCCCAGGGCCCGGGCCAGCCACCCCACCCCGTTCACGGCCCCATCGATGATGTAGGTATCGAAGAGGCGGTTGAGGGTAGAGAAGGCCACTGTAGCCCTCCCCGCCAGGTTCACTAAGCCGTCGATCACCCCCAGATCGAAGGCGAAGAGAAGATCGGCCAGAAAGATCGTCCCCCGTACTAGAGTAGCGTTGTAGATCTCATCGACCCAATATTTATTCTTCAAGGTAACCCACAGGGGGCCTAAACGCTCCAGGGGATCGCTTTGCCCTGCCACTAGAGGGTTGCGCCCATAGAGGAGCCAGCCAAAAGCGAGCCCCGCCAGGGCTACGGAGATAGAGATGGCCATCACTTGGGGGTGGAAGGGGGTCGCTTCGAATGCCTCCCCTACGAAGTGGTGGAAGGGGTTATTCCCCAAGAGCGGCCCCAAGAGCGGCATGTCGGCGGGGACGCCCAATAGACCCAGAAGCGTGGCCCCCACCGCCAGAACGACCAGGGGCCCGGTCATCACCGAGGGGCTCTCATGGGCGTGGATCTCGGTGTTGCGGGGCTGGCCAAAGAAGACGAGAAATACCTGTCGAGCCATGTAGAAGGCGGTGAGGAAAGCGGCAGCGGTCCCCACCAGCCAGATGACCTGATTATGGTCAAAAGCGTGGCCTAGGATCTCGTCTTTGCTCCAGAAGCCAGCGAAAGGGGGTATGCCGGAGAGGGCTAACATCCCCGCCAAAAAGGTCCAGAAAGTGAGAGGCATACTCTTCCTCAGGCCGCCCATCTCCCTCATATCGTTAGTTCCCACGGCGTGGATGACGGAGCCGGAACCCAAAAAGAGGAGGGCCTTGAAGAAGGCGTGGGTTATGAGATGGAAGACGCCGGCCACGAAGCCGCCGACCCCCAAGGCGGCCATCATATACCCCAGTTGGCTGATGGTAGAGTAGGCGAGGACCCGCTTTATATCGTTCTGGGCCACGGCGATGGTGGAAGCGAAGAAGGCGGTGAAAGCCCCGATGATGGCTACTGGAACCAGAGCCGGGTGGCCTTGGACGGCGGTGAAGATGGGGAAGGTGCGGGCTACGAGATATACCCCCGCCGCCACCATCGTTGCGGCATGGATGAGGGCCGAGACCGGGGTGGGACCCTCCATGGCGTCAGGGAGCCAGACATGGAGGGGGAACTGGGCCGATTTTCCCACCGCTCCAGCGAAGATAAGGAGCCCCGCGGCGATGACGATATTGGGAGGGAGATGGTTCACCCCCTCGAAGATGGTCTCAAAGGTTAGAGAGCCGGTCTGGAAGTAGAGGAGGAGCATCCCTAAGAGCAAAAGGACATCTCCTATTTTGGTGGTGATGAAAGCCTTCTTGGCCGCGTTAGCAGCCGCTGGCCTTTCGAACCAGAAGCCGATCAATAGATAGGAGCAAAGCCCCATGATCTCCCAGGAGATGAAGGCTAAGATCAAGTTATCGGCGATGACCAAGCCCAGCATCCCAGTGGCGAAAAGGGATATATAGGCGAAGAAGCGGGAATAAAGCCGGTCGCCATGCATATACCCCTGAGAGTAGATGAAGATCATGAGGCAGACAGTGGTGACCATAGCCAACATAGCCGCCGTCAGAGGGTCGACCATGAAGCCTATCTCCAGGCTCGTCTTCCCCGTGGGGAACCACGAGAAGGCGCGCCGGTAGGGCTCTTCGGCCAGGCCTTCTATCCCCAGGGCGCTGAAGAAGACGCCTATAGCCAAAAGGAAAGAAAGGAAGATGGCCCCTACAGCCAGGCGGGCGCTGAGGTTCTTATATCGATTGGTGAAAAACACTATGAGCGCGAAAGAGAGAAGAGGGAAAACGGGTATCAGCCAACTATATTGCAACATCTTTTCACCATTTCATAAGGTCGATCTCTTCGATATTGATCGTTTGACGGTGGCGGTAGATGGCGATGATCAAAGCCAACCCGATCGCCGCCTCAGCCGCGGCCACAGTGATGACGAAGATGGCGAAGAGCTGCCCGACGAACTCCTGGGGGGTGATATACCGCCAGAAGGCGACCAGGTTTATGTTCACCGCGTTAAGCATCAGTTCTATCCCCATGAGGATGGCGATGGCGTTCCGCCTGGCCAAGGCTCCGTAGAGCCCTATAGAGAAGAGGATGGCGGCCACGGTCAAGTACCAACTAAGGGGGATCATGCCTCCTCC
>CAZERB010000253.1:0-2221 GCA_964514645.1 uncultured Anaerolineales bacterium | reverse complement strand
ATCGCGGGTTCGAATCCCGTCGCTCCCGCCTGCAAGATCAAAAGCTCGGGAGGGGAAACCCTCCCGAGATGCTTAATTGGCCTTGAGAGGCTGAAGGGATAGGGTTTCTCTCCTTGCTCCATTTCGTGATCTGACCAGAGGTCTGGATCCTTTTGGGATCGAGGTCTGGGTTGATGGGAAAGGTGATTCACCGCAAGGGTGTCCCTTAAGACCTACACCGCGATACCTCCCAGATAGATGAAGAGGGCTCCCAGAACCCTGGGAGCCCTCCTACTTTGCCTGGCAGGAACTACTTGTCTACTACCACCACGCATAGCGGGAGAAGTGGTCGACTAGGATCTCTCCCACTTCCCCGTCTTGGTCCACATCGATGGTTTCTATAGTGACCCACTGCCCGTGATCCCAGTAATAGACGACGGGCACCGTGCCAAAATCGACGAGGACCAATTCTTTGAACCGGAGTTCGGGGCTCAACCTCACGTCCATCTGACCGTCGCGGACGAAGACCATGAGCCTAAGTGGTCTTGCGCGATTGAGCGCGTGAGGAGGAACAACGACCCTTACCCCTCCCGCCTCTAACTCCGCTCCGCTCTCCGGGTGGAACAGCGCCATGTCAGAAAACCGTTCACCGCCCCCGCCTGCGTAGGCTGCCGGCGCTAACGCCGTAAAGAACAGCCCCACCAGGACAAAAGCGGTGAAGGCTTTGAGCACTCGCTTTTTCATCCCAGCACCTCCTTCGGTAGCCCGGCCATCTTGGGAGACCCAAGATCCGTGGCTTTGCGTCCCACCCTCACGAGTGGTTTGCCTTTTCGGGGTGTGCTCGGCTACAGCGCTAAAAGCACAACCGTTGCCTCTCTTCTACCTCCTGCCAGGCTACCTTCAGTATATGGCCCTCATAGGGCGGGGGTCAATAGGAAAGAAGTACCAAAGACCCCATAATTAGTTGCTCCCCAGACGGGCCAGCCTTTCCCTCGCCTTTTGCCACGCCTCTTCGACCCCTAGCCTTTGGAAAAGCCTTTCCGCGCGCATGAGATAGTCGAAGGCCTCTTTCCCCTCTCCCCTCTCCTCTAGCGTTGTCCCCAACTCCAAAGATGTCTCGGCGACATTCAGCCTATCGTCTAACTCCTCATAGGCCTCCATCGCTTGGCGAAGCCACCCCTCCGCTATTTCAAACTCCCCTTTCTCCTTGGAGATGGAAGCCAAGACCCTAGCCGTGTCGGCTATCCCCAGCCGGTCGTCTATCTTATGGAAGACCTCCCTTGCCTTATCGCAGTACCCCTTTGCCGACTCGAACTCCCCCTGGCTGAAGCGGGCCTCGGCCAGATGGAGGTAGGCTAACCCGGTATGATAGACATCTCCCACCTTCTCGAAGACCTCCAGGCTCCTCTGGTAAGATCTTTCTGCTTCTCCCCATTCCTCCAAAGAGGCGTAGGTGTACCCCAGGTTCAGATAGCCTAAGGCGTCGTCGAGAAGGAGCCCTTCTCCCTCCAAAATGGCGAGCGCTTTTTGATAATTTTCTATCGCCTTGCTCTTTTCCCCTTGGGCGTCGTGAACGTTCCCCAGGTTGCCCAGGATCCTAGCCCTCTGCACCTCGTCGCCAGCACGGTCTGAGAGCAAGAGTCCCTCCTCATAGTGGCGGATTGAACCTTCCCAGTCGCCCTTTAAGAACAACGCTGTACCCATAACGGAGAAGGTGCGGCCCATCTGGGGAAGGTCCTCTACCCTTCGAGATATCACCATGCTCTCCCGAGAGAGGGCCAGGGCCTGATCCCATCTCCCCATCCTCATCTGGAAATCCGCCATCTCGGTGAGGAGGTTCGACTCCTTGGCCTCATCTCCTAACTCCTTGCTCAAGCGCAAAGCCAAGGCGAGGCTCTCTAGCGCCGCTTCCCGCCGGCCAAGGGTAGAAAGCAAACCCCCTCGCTTTTGAAGGATCTCTATCCTTTGCCCCTTGCTCTCCCGCGTCTCTTCTCCCTCATCCAAAACCGATAGGGCAACAAGATAGAACTGGAGAGCCTCATCGAGGGCATAGGAGCGCTCCGCCCTATCCGCTGCCCTCAAGGAATAGATGAGCGCTTTCTCCTTGCTTCCTCCCTTGAAGTAATGATGGGCCAGATCGTAGGTCACCTCCTCTAGAGCATGGGAATGGAGATCCTCTATGCACCTCGCTATGGTCAAATGGTATTCCCGCCTCAGGTCAGGAGGCAACTCCTGGTAGAGG
>CAZERB010000252.1:0-2226 GCA_964514645.1 uncultured Anaerolineales bacterium | reverse complement strand
TCACATCTTTCAGCACCACCGGCAAGCCCGAATAGGTGATCACCTGGGCGATCTCTGCCCCCATCATCCCGGCGCCCAAGACGCCCGCTTTGAAGATATACATGCTACTTCTACCTCCTCGTTTTCTATGACCATCTCAAGAAGTCGTTTCGCCTGCTTCGCGCTCTCTTGGCACCCTTCGCAATTCAGATCACTAGCCTCTCCACCTCCCGAGTTTCCTTTACTACCTTCGTCATGCCGGTGATCTGTAGGAGGGGAAAGATCACTGCTAGGATCACACCCGGAATCCAGGAGAGGAAACCGAGGATGGTCTCGAGGGTCATAAACGCGCTGACGGCCACGGCCACCGGTATCAGTCGCTCATAAGGCTTTATCATCTCCTCTAGTGGCCCCATCCACATCTCCTCAAATCCTTCTTCCATCTCTGCCAAAGCCCTTTCCTTCTCCTGAGGTGTGAGATCCGTTCGCGCTTCAATAGCCTCCCGCATAGGTACTATGGTCATCTTGGTCATCATCTCTTGGAAAGCGGGAGGAAAGGTGAAGCCTTCCTTTTCAATATGAGCCGCATAGCCTAGATATAGGCTTCCGCAGGCTGCCAAAGCGAGCACCATGAACAAGAGGGAAAGACCACGGGAGACCGGTTCCACGGAGAACCTCAAGCGCTCGTTCAGTTCCTTAATCACCCCTCTCGCATAGGGCAAGGAGAGGAGAAAGTAGATCAGCCCCAATAGAGCCGGGCCTATCCCCACCTGCCAACCAAGGATCATCGCCAAGGCAGAGAGGGAGAAAGCCACCATAGTCACCCAAAGGGGCCTCAGAAGGGCGGCCACTAGGCCCGCGGTCACGGCCACCATCACCATGGCCAGAAACAACCACAGGACCAGTGTCAGAATCTCCTTTCCGGGCTGGAAGAAAAAGGTATACGCTTGGCTAAACCTGTCGCAGGTGATGCCGAAAAACCAACTGGCGGCGCTGAGCAAGAGCGTGAAGAGCGCCACCTTTAGCACTTTCCCGGTCAGCACATCTCGACTCGCTTCAACCCCCACGGTTCACCTCCTCTACTCCATATCGGCTTTCGCCAGGGCCCTCTGCCTACTTCCGCTCGATGATCAGCGTCCCTCCCTGTCCTCCACCTACGCAGGCGGTGGCCAGGCCCAACTTTGCATCCCGCTTCATCATCTCGTAAAGGAGCGTAACGGTGATCCTGGCCCCGGTGCATCCCACAGGGTGGCCCAGGGCGATAGCCCCACCATTGACGTTCACCTTCTCCCAATCCCAGCCATACTTCTCCATCTCCTTGGCCACAGCCAACACCTGGGCAGCGAAGGCCTCATTCAGTTCGATGAGGTCCATATCGGTCAACTTCAGCCCTGCTCTTTCCAGGGCCTTGGGCACCGATTTGGTAGGGCCAATGCCCATGATGTGAGGCGGCACGCCGGCGTAGGCGTAGGAACGGATATAGGCCAAAGGCTCCATCCCCAACTCCTTCGACCTCTCCTCGCTCATCACCACTAGAGCCGCCGCTCCATCAGAGATGGGACAAGCGTTGGCGGGGGTGACGGTGCCACCCTTCTTGAAAACGGTAGGATAGAGGGCTGCCTTCTGGACGGTGAGGCCGGGGTTGATACATTCGTCCTGGGTTATCGGCTCAGAGGCCACCTTCTGGCCCGCCACCTTCTTCTCCACCATCACCGGGGTTATCTCATCGGCGAACTTCCCTGTCCGAGTAGCCATGAAAGCCTTCTTATGGCTCTGCACCGCGTACTCATCCTGCTCCTCGCGGCTTATCTTATACATCTCCGCCAAGTTCTCCGCTGTCTGCCCCATGATCTGATTGCAGATGGGGTCAGTCAGCCCCTCCCAAAGGGCATCGATGAACTGGGTATGGCGCAACTTCAGCCCCCAACGGGCTCCCCGCACCGTATAGGGAGCACTGCTCATGCTCTCCGTCCCGCCTACCAGGAATATCTCTCCCTCCCCGGCTTGGATAGCCTGATAGGCGTTGGTGATAGCCTGCATGCCGGAGACGCAGTTCCGCTGCACCGTATACCCCGGGACATGGTCGGGGATGCCGGCCATTAGGGCCGCCACCCGGGCGACATTAGGGGCATCGGAGTATTGGCCACAGCAACCGAAGATGACATCGTCGATGATATGGGGGTCCAGGTCGGTACGCTTTAGGACCTCCGCTATCACGATCCTGGCCAACTCTTGGGCGGAGATATC
>CAZERB010000251.1:0-2235 GCA_964514645.1 uncultured Anaerolineales bacterium | reverse complement strand
ATGAACTCTCAGGGTTGAGGCAAGAAGCCCCTATCCATTAGTTGACAGATCCTTATGCCCAAAATATAATTTTACAGGGCGAAATAATTGTGAGGCTAACTTTCTAATGGCCAGAAGAGAAGAGTGCGTTGAGGCCTTGGAAAGGGTGGTGCACCAACTCACCTGGCTGGGGCGAAAGAGCCTGGCCCAGGAGCTCTCTTACTATGGAGTGACGGTTCCTCAATTTTACGCTCTCCTATCCCTTGAGAAGCGTGGCCGAGCCTGTCCTATGAGCGAATTAGCCCAAGCCACAGAGCAGGCTTTAGCCACCACGACCGGTATCATAGATAGGCTGGTAAAGATGGGCTTGGTGGAGAGGCGGAGGCAGGAGTCAGACCGCCGGGTGGTTATGGTAAACCTAACGAGGCGGGGGGAGCAACTCCTGGAGGAGGTAAAGGCCCGACGCCGACAGAGTTTTTATAAGGCTCTGGAGAAGTTCGATGATGAAGAGGTCGACCAACTCTTGTCGCTTTTGGAGGCACTCCCCTTAGCCTTTCCCGGGGAAGAGGAAACGAGCGATAAGAGGGGATGAAGAGATGGCAGCGGCTATCGCTGACCACAAACCAGGGGATGGGCAACAAATCGTCTTTGTGAGGGAGGGGAAGGTTCGTCGCGCAAAGCCGATCTTGGCCCGCTCCCCGGCCATGGCCGGCTTCTGAGGGAATCAAGGGCGGAGAAGAAATATCAGGGAGGAGATCGGTATGGCCAAGATAGCGATCATAGGCGCGGGAGCGGTGGGCTCGACCGTGGCCTACGCGGCGATGATCCGTGGCCTAGCCACCGAACTGGTTCTCATAGACGCCAAAAGGGATAAGGCGGAGGGGGAGGCTATGGATCTGAACCATGGCTTGCCCTTCGTCCCCCCGGCCCAGATCTGGGCCGGCGACTACCGCGATTGTCAAGGGGCTGAGATCGTGGTCTTAAGCGCCGGGATCGCCTCTCTGCCGGGGCAGACCCGACTAGATCTTTTGGAGAGGAATAGCGCCATCTTCAAAGAGATAATACCCCAGATCGCCCGCCATAACTCCGACGGTATCTTACTGGTCATCACTAACCCTGTAGATATACTCACCTATCTGACGTTCAAACTCTCCCGTCTGCCGCCTAGTAGGGTCATCGGTTCAGGCACGGTCCTCGATAGCGCTCGCTTCCGTTACCTTTTGAGCGAGCATTGCGGGGTAGACCCCCGTGATGTGCACGCCTATATCATCGGCGAACATGGAGATAGCGAGGTGGCTGTGTGGAGCCTGGCCAACATCTCCGGTGTCCGCCTAGAAGAATACTGCCTCGTCTGTGATCGAGGGTGCACCCGGTCGGAGAGGGAGGAGATCTTCCAGAGGGTACGCCGGGCGGGTTCCGAGATCATAGAGCGCAAGGGGGCTACCTACTACGCCATCGGCCTGGCGGCCACAACCATCATGGAGAGCATCCTGCGCGATCAGAAGAGCGTGCTCCCCGTCTCCAGCCTCCTAGAGGGGCAATATGGGCTCCGCGAAGTATGTCTCAGCCTGCCTTCGATTGTGGACCGGGACGGGGTAGCGAAAATTCTCGAACTCCCCTTGAGCGAAATCGAGATGAAGGGGTTGGAACAGTCGGCGCGCATCCTGCAAGAGGCCACTACTTCTTTGGGGTTGTAGGCCCAAAGGCAACTAGGTAACTCGAGGCCCCTTTCAGAGGAGGATGGAAGGGGTTTCGCCTTTATAATGGCGGGAGATAGCCAGGAAAAATGGACGGGCTTGGTACAATCTTACCATTGACCTATTCTCCTGAGCACACTACAATGGGAAATGATATGCGGTTAAGAACCTCGGTAGCCACTTTGTTCTTGGACCTTCGAGAAGAGTTCACCCAGGAACTGGCCGACCTTCGTGACATCTTTCAACCCTCGGTCGAGAAGGTGGAAGGGCTTTCTGTTCAAAGGCTGCAAGGAGCGGTCTCAAGGTTGACTTGGCTCGTGCCCAGGACCCTTGCCCAGTGGACAGCGCTGCTCCTGATTTGGGCGCTCTTTCTTCTAGAGGTAGTTTTCTGGGTCGGTCATCGCTTAGGTCGGTCTGGACACCTTCTAATGATAGGGACCGGGGCTACTCTCCTTATCCTTTATGCTTACTTCTACGATGTAGCCTGGGGGAAAGAGGTGCTCTTAGAGCGTCCTCCCCGCCCGCCTTTCATGCCTGTCCATAAGCGGAAATGGTTGGG
>CAZERB010000250.1:0-2239 GCA_964514645.1 uncultured Anaerolineales bacterium | reverse complement strand
GAGGGGCCATCCTTGGGGATGGCTCCCGCTGGGAAGTGGATATGGATATCGTTCTGGGAGAAGAGATCCTCATCGATCCCCAGTTCCTTAGCCTTGCTCCGCACGTAGGAGAGGGCTGCCTGGGCCGACTCCTTCATCACCTCTCCTAGTTTGCCGGTTAAGATGAGGTTGCCCTTCCCCTTCATCTTGGTGGCCTCGATGAACTGGATGTCGCCCCCGGTAGGGGTCCAGACTAAACCGGTGGCCACTCCGGGGATCCCCGTCCGCTCCGCGGGTTCGTTGTAGAACTTTGGCTTCCCCAGGAAATCGGGGATCTTCTCCTTAGTGACTGCTACCTTCCCCTTTTCGCCACTGGCTATCTTGGTGGCCACCTTGCGGCATATAGTTCCTATCTCTCGTTCCAGGTTGCGCAGCCCCGCCTCGCGAGTGTAGTCGCGAATGATAGTATGAAGCGCTTCCTCCTGAAACTCTATCTCCTCTTCCAGGAGGGAGTTCTCTCCCCTCTGGCGGGGGATGAGGTATTTCTGGGCGATCTTGACCTTCTCCTCCTCGGTGTAGCCGTCCAGGTGAAGGGTCTCCATGCGATCCAGGAGGGAAGGTGGGATCGTATCCAGAACGTTGCCCGTGGTGATGAACATCACCTGGGAGAGGTCGAAATCCACATCTAGATAATGGTCCCGGAAGGTGTAGTTCTGTTCTGGATCGAGGACCTCCAGGAGAGCCGAGGCCGGGTCTCCCCGGAAGTCCATCCCTATCTTGTCCACCTCGTCGAGCATGAAGACCGGGTTCTTCGACTCCGCCCTCCTGATAGATTGTATGATCCGCCCGGGGAGGGCTCCAACGTAGGTACGGCGATGGCCCCGGATCTCCGCCTCATCTCGCATCCCTCCCAGGGACATCCGCACGAACTTCCTTCCTAAGGCACGGGCGATCGATCTACCCAGGGAGGTCTTCCCCGTCCCCGGAGGCCCCACGAAGTTGAGGATCGCTCCCTTGAGGGCTTCCCTTTCCCCTTCCTTGGCCCTCTCCAGATGCAACTTGCGCACAGCCAGATATTGTAGAATCCGCTCCTTTACCTCCTCCAGATCGTAATGATCCTCGTCCAGGATCTGGCGAGCACGCCCGATGTCTAAGTTATCCTCTGTTGTCTTATTCCAAGGGAGGCTGGTCAGCCAATCGAGGTAGGTCTTGATAACCGAATACTCCGCTGCCGCCGGGGGCATAGTCGAGAGCCTATCCAGTTCTCTCGTGGCCTCCTTTTTCGCCTCCTCGCTCATCCCTGCGGCCTCGATCTTCTCCCGGAGTTCGTTGATCTCCTTGGTCTGCTCATCGACCTCGCCCAGTTCCTTCTGGATAGCCCTTAGTTGCTGCCGCAAGAAATATTCCCGCTGCGTCTTCTCCATCTCCTCGTGGGCCTCGGTTTGGATCTTCTTTCCCAGTTCCAATACCTCCAGCTCGCGGCTCAAGAAGGAGTTCAATTTCCGCAGTTTTTCAACCACGTCGTCGATCTCTAGGATCTGTTGGGCAGCCTCCGTCTCCATCCGTACACCGTTGGCCACCAGATAGACCAGTTGTCGAGGGGCATCAGCGTTGAGGATGGCCACAGTCAGTTCTTCAGGGAGGTAGGAGACAAGGGATACGAAGCGGCGGAAGAACTCCAGCGTGTTGCGGGATAACGCCTCTACCTCTAGAGATTCCTCCTCTCTATCCGGGGCCGCCTCCACCCGAGCCTTGAGATAAGGCTCTCTCTGAGTGAATTCCTTGATCCTGATCCGCTCTATCCCTTGGACGATGAGCCCCACGCTCCCCGTGGGGGTCTTGATGAGGCGGTGGATCATCGCCGCTGTGCCTACGGTATAAAGATCTTCCGGGAAGGCTTTATCGGGCTTCTCCACCTTCATGGTCACCAGGCCGATAATCCGATCGCCCAGAGCCGCTTGATCCACTAACTGGATCGACTCCGGCCGCTCCACGCTAAGAGGGGTCCAGGTTAAGGGGTATACCACCGTCTTCCGCAAGGCCAAAATGGGCAACTCAGTGGGGATAGCGGGTAGTTCCCTATCCTGATCCGGAAATCGCATCTTCGGGGTGGGAGCGGTTACCTTTGCAGGGATAGCCGGTCCCTTCTCGCCCGGCTCGTCTAGCGATCTCTTCTCCCTTTCACTTCTCCCCAAAACCATCAAGCCTCCTCCACCTCTGCGGAGATGGCTACCTTATGCGCCACTTTCTTCTTCGGCAG
>CAZERB010000249.1:0-2241 GCA_964514645.1 uncultured Anaerolineales bacterium | reverse complement strand
CGGGCCGTGGTGGTAGTGGGCGACCACCGAGGTCGCGTAGGGATAGGCGTCGGCCGAGCCCGAGAGGTGCCCGAGGCGATCCGGAAGGGGATCGAGAAGGCTAAGAGATCTATGATCGAGGTGCCTCTGGTGGGAACGACCATCCCTCACCAGGTTTTGTCCAAATACGGGGCGGCCAAGGTTCTTCTCAAGCCCGCTTCCCCCGGGACGGGAGTGGTCGCCGGGGGAGGGGTTCGGGCCGTAGTGGAAGCGGCGGGGATAAAGGATATCCTTTCCAAGTCATTGGGGAGCGCTAATATCCTTAATGTGGCAAAAGCCACCCTCGAAGGGCTGCGGCAATTGAAAAGTGTAGAAGAAGAGGCTAAAAGAAGGGGCAAACCGAAGGAACAGGTGTTGCCCCACTGGGCAAGAGGTGTTGATGGCTAAAAGATTGCGCATAACCTGGGTGAAGAGCAGCATCGGCTACTCCCAGCGGCAGAAGGAAACCATCAGGACTTTGGGCCTAAAGAGGCTAAGAGATTGGGTGGAGAGGGAAGATTCTCCCAGCCTGAGAGGGATGGTGCAAAAGGTGAGTCATCTGGTGAAGGTCGAGGAGATAGAGGCTGAAGAGTGAAACTCCATGAGTTGCGCCCTCCGGAAGAGGCGAAGAAGAAGAGAAAGAGGGTGGGTCGAGGCCACGCGGCCGGGCAGGGCAAGAGCGCTGGCCGGGGGACCAAGGGGCAGAAAGCCCGCTCTGGTGGCGGCGTACGACCCTATTTCGAGGGAGGACAGTTGCCCCTGGTGCGGCGGTTGCCTCGCAAACGGGGCTTTCATAACATTTTCAAGAAAGAGTACACTATCGTAAACGTGGAGAGGTTGAACGAAGGGTTCGAGGCAGGAACGCAAGTTAGCCCCAAAGCGTTAGCCGAGGTTGGGATAATCAAATCGGCCGCTCTTCCGGTTAAGGTGCTGGGTAGAGGGAAACTGGAGAAGCCGTTGACCGTTCGGGCCCACGCCTTTTCCCCTGCCGCTCGATCGAAGATCGAGGCCGCCGGGGGCGAGGTCGAGCTTTTGGAGTTCGAGCGGGTGCGTGGTAGGAGGTAGCGAGCCATGGAGACGATAAGAGCGGTGCTCAACGCCTTCAAATTGCCGGATCTTAGGCGGAAGATATTCTTCACCCTGGGCATCCTAGTGGTCTACCGCTTGGCGGCCCATATCCCCTTGCCGGGGGTGAATGCCGATGCCCTCCGCACCGTCTTTCAACAGAGTCAACTTTTAGGCCTCTTCGATATGCTCTCCGGGGGAGCGATGTCCACCTTCTCGGTGGTGGCTATGGGGGTCTACCCCTATATCACGGCTTCTATCATCATGCAGTTGGTCATGCCCATGATCCCCCGATTACAAGAGATCGCCAAAGAGGGCGAGGCGGGCAGGCAGAAAATCAACCAGTACACTCATCTCTTGACCGTGCCTTTAGCCGCTTTACAAGGGATCGGTCAGGCTGCGTGGCTAACCCACACCACCCCCCCAGTCTTGACTAACTGGGGGTTCTCGGGGGAGGCGCTCTGGCCTACCCTGGCCACTCTCTCCGCTCTCACGGCGGGGACGATGTTCGCCATGTGGCTGGGAGAACTGATAGACGAGCAAGGGGTGGGGAACGGCATCTCTTTGATCATCTTCGGGGGCATAGTGGCTCAGATCCCGCAGCGGGTAGGGAGGGATCTGCGCACTAACGTCGTGGGGCTCATAGCCTTCGCTCTCATTGGGGTGATCACCGTGGCGGCCATCGTTATCATCTATGAGGGACAGAGGCGGATCCCCGTGCAATACGGAAAGAGGGTCCGAGGGACTAAGATATACGGCGGGCAGAGCACCCATATCCCCTTGCGGGTCAACTCAGCGGGGATGATCCCCCTAATTTTCGCCTCCACCCTCCTCATCTTCCCCGGGGTGATCGCTGGCTACTTCCAGTATGTGAATAACGCCTTCATCTCGGGGGTGGCTACGGGGATCGTCAACGCCTTAGATACTCAGAGGGTCTTCTATTGGATATTCTATTTCTTTATGGTGGTGGGCTTCACCTACTTCTATACCGATGTCATCTTCCAACAACAGAATATCCCGGATAGCCTACAGCGTCAGGGTGGGTTCATTCCTGGCATCCGGCCCGGGGCTCGTACGGCGGAATACCTAAACCGGGTGCTGAGAAGGATCACCTTGGCCGGGGCGCTCTTCTTGGGGGCGGTGGCAGTGCTCCCTTAT
>CAZERB010000248.1:0-2245 GCA_964514645.1 uncultured Anaerolineales bacterium | reverse complement strand
GATGTGGACAGGGAGCGTAAGAGGGTGGCCCTAAGTCTCAAGCGTCTAGAGCCGGATCCTTGGTCCCTTGCTGCTGAGAAGTACGAGGTGGGCCAGATTGTGGAGGGGACTGTAACTAAGGTAGTCGATTTTGGTGCCTTTATGCGTGTTGAAGAGGGGTTAGAGGGTCTGATTCATATCTCCGAGTTGGCGGAGGGGAACTTCTTGCACCCCCATAACGTGGTCCAAGAAGGGGATGTGGTGAAGGCGCGTATCTTAAACATCGATCCCGCTAGGAAACGGATGGGCCTTAGCCTGAGACAGGCGTAGACCCAATTTGGGAGGAGGTGAGGTATGTAGTGGCTACAGTGACTTTGAGGCCTGGCGAGTCGCAAGAGGAACTCTTGAAACGGTTCCGGAAGCAAGTGGCGGAGGCAGGGATTCTTAGCACTTGTCGCGAGAAGAGATGGTTTGTCTCCAAAGGTGAGTTGCGCCGCAAGCAGGCGAAACGCGCTCTCCGCAAGATGAGGACTAAGCAAAGGCAACTAGAAAGGCGTATGTAGTAGCAAGGGACCGGCTTTTTGGCCTTTTTGCCACCATGGTGGTTTTCCCGCAGGGATACTTTAGTAGATATGGCTCGGAAACGCTCTCCAGGGCGACCCCGGCGGAAGCCCCAAACGACTAGGCGTCTTTGGCGTTGGGAGGTAGTAGGGCTTGTGGCTATAGTCGTTGGGGTATTCGCCTTTCTCAGTTTACCCCCTTTTGGCCGAGGAGGTGGGATAAGCGACCTTCTATGCCGAGCCTTCGGTTGGGGGGCTTACCTCGCCAGCGGAGGGCTCATTGTTGGAGGGCTTCTCCTTTTCCTACGCCGAAGGGAGTGGTGGGGAGAGCAAAAGGAGCGGCTCTGGGGTGTCGCCCTCCTCTTCTTAGCCTTTTTGGGCCTAGTCCATCTTCTCTCTCCTGCCCTCGACCCCTTGGCTCTGGCTGAGGAGGGAGGTGGAGGGGGCTATCTGGGTTGGGCCATAAGTAGGGCCTTTGCTCGCGCTTTGGGGAGGCTGGGGAGCGGGTTAGCCCTCCTCATTGTAGGAGGGGTGGGGTTGTTCCTGATCGCTCAGGTATCGGCTTTCGAGATGAGACGAGGAGTAGGGGTAGCCGCTCAAACCCTCTCCTCTCTCTTTCGTCGGGTGGTTGCCCTTCGCCTAAAGAAGATCGAGGCCCCCCCAAAAAAGAGCCCATCTCTTCCTCCTAGAGTTGTGCGGCCAGCGAAGCCTGAGAGTCCCCCGGTACAAACTAGACTCCCAACCGAAAAAGTCCTCCCAGCAAGACCTAGAGACAAAAGGCTTCCCCCTCTTGATCTCCTGAACGAGAGCCCATATCCCGCCGCCAGCGAGGCGGATGTGGAGCGAAAAAAGCATATCATCGAGGAGACTTTGGCCAGTTTTGGGGTGCCCGCCAAGGTGGTATCCATAAGGCAGGGCCCTACCGTCACTCAGTTCGGCGTGGAGCCTGGATATATAGACGGTCGAAGGGAGGGGGAGAGGCAAAGGAAAGTCAGGGTCAGCAAGATCACCTCTTTGGACAAGGATTTGGCCTTGGCCTTAGCCAGCGCCCCTATACGGGTCGAAGCCCCCGTTCCTGGCCGTTCGGTGGTAGGGATCGAGGTGCCGAATAGCGAGGTTTCGCTGGTGGCCCTGCGGGGGGTGATGGAATCAGAGGCTTTCCAGAAAGCAAAGGAGAGTTTCCCCTTGACCATCGCCTTGGGTCGGGATGTCTCCGGCCAGCCGGTGATTGCTGATTTGGCTCTCATGCCCCATCTTCTCATCGCCGGGGCCACCGGTTCGGGAAAGAGCGTCTGCCTCAGTTCCATCCTCACCTCTCTCCTCTTTCAGAACTCTCCCGCTCGACTAAGATTCCTTCTCGTTGATCCCAAGATGGTGGAACTCGTTCATTTCAACGGCTTGCCCCATCTGGCCAAGCCTGTGGTCAGGGAGGTCCAGAAGGCGAGTTTCGCCTTGCGTGGGGTGATGAAGGAGATGGACAGACGGTACCAAGAGTTCGCCAAAGCAGGCATTCGTAACATCGAGCATTATAACTCCTTGTGTGAGAAACGAGGCGAAGAGCCTCTACCTTACATCGTGGTAGCCATCGACGAGTTAGCCGATCTGATGATGGTGGATCCCGATGAGATCGAACGTCTCATCTGTCGGCTGGCCCAACTCTCCCGAGCCACGGGGATACATCTCATCATCGCTACCCAGCGCCCCTC
>CAZERB010000247.1:0-2257 GCA_964514645.1 uncultured Anaerolineales bacterium | reverse complement strand
CCCGTCAGGTCCGGGAGGAAGCAGCGGTAAGTAGTCACTTCTGGGTGCCGCAGGGGCACCCGGTTGGAGCCAACTGGCCTCGGTAAGCCGGGCAGCCCGGAACGACAGGGGGTGCACGGCCTCTCTTTTCTAATCAAGGAGGGGCGGCCCAAACCTCATCCCCTCCCATATAGAGGTTCACTCTCATTGTCATCGGAACGCGTTATCTCTAAACCTGCGGCTCGCGTGCGTGAGTTATCCCACCCGTTGGCTCGCTGGCGACCGCGAGTGGGGTTGGTGGTAATCTGCCTCCTCCTGGTAGCCACCTACGCCATGCGCCATGCCTACATATCCACCCAAAGGGAGGTAACCCTATCCGTGGATGGTTACTCCCTCTCCTTTCGCACCCATCAGACCTCCGTCGACGCTTTCCTAGAGGAGATAGGGATAGAAGTGAACGAGGCGGACATCGTCCTTCCTGGCCTTCATACCGATCTTGATTATAAAGTCGTTATTGAGCGGGCTAAGCCGGTCATCTTAGAGGTGGATGGACAGATCTTAGAACGATATACCCACAGCAAAACGGTGGGCGACTTTCTCCTGGAGACAGGGGTAGCCTTAGGGCCCCATGACCGGATCACTATGGAAGGGGTAGAGGTGAGCCTAGAAACTCCCCTATCCTCAGGGCCTATTTCGGCTCCCAGAGGCGTAGGCAAAGGTAAGACCATGCCCCTTTCCCTGAATCCGCTATCGACTCGGAGGATAGTCATCCATCGCTCCGTCCCCCTCCAGATCTTTGACGACGGCGTGCTCACCACCCTCTCTACCAATGCTTCCACAGTGGGACAGACCCTCAAGGAAGAAGGAGTTCTCATCTACCTGGAGGATCGGGTGAAGCCGGGCCTAGATACCCCCGTCTCCACAGAGATGCGAGTCTATATCGAACGGGCGAAACCCTTGACGATCTTGGTCGATGGCCAACGCATCGTCACTCGCACCCAGGCGGAGCGGGTGAAAGAAACCCTGGAGCAAGAGGGGGTTACCCTGGGAGTCAGGGATTATACTATTCCCGATAGGCTCACCCCTCTAACTGACAACATGACTGTGGAGGTGATGAGGGTCAAGGAGGAGTTCATTATCGAGGGGGAGTCGATCCCCTTCGAGACGGTCTGGAGACCCGACCCAGAGTTGGAGATAGATCACCGGCGCCTAGCCCAACCGGGCGAGGAAGGGTTAAGGAGATGGTTGATACGGATACTCTATGAGAATGAGCAGGAAAAAGAGCGGGTAGTGACAAACGAGTGGGTGACGAAGGGGCCTACCACCGAGGTAATCGCCTACGGCACCAAGATAGTGGTTCGGGAACTGGAGACACCAGAGGGGCCAGTACGGTATTGGCGTAAGATTAGGATGTTGGCTACCTCATACACCGCTGCTACCTCCGGTAAATCTAGAGATCACCCCCGCTATGGCATAACATATCTGGGCTGGAAGGCTACGAAGGGGGTCATCGCCGTTGATCCCAGAGTGATAAAACTCGGTACCAAGATGTACGTGCCCAACTATGGGTTCGGCACCGCCGCTGATACGGGAGGGGCGATTAAGGGTAGACATATCGATCTGGCCTACGATGAGGATAACCTAGTCCTTTGGTTCAAGTGGGTAGATGTTTACCTCTTAGAGCCGGTGCCCCCTCCCGAGGGGATACGCTGGATCCTTCCCTAATGGCCCTCGGAGAGGTGAAGGAGTGAGCCTAGGAGAGATCAGGTGGCTCCTTCGTGAGTTCGACATAAGACCCAAGAAAAGCCTAGGCCAGAACTTTCTAGTCAGCGATGCCCTCCTTAGGGCCATAACCTCCGCCGCAGAGATAGACAAGAAGGACACCGTACTAGAGATAGGAGCTGGTCTGGGGACCCTCACCCGTGCCCTCGCGGAAAAGGCTCAACGGGTCATCGCTCTGGAGATCGATGAACGGCTCCTCTTCCCTCTTCGCCAGGTGCTCCAAGATTACCCTAACGTCGAGGTCGTGCAGGGCGACATCCTAAAGATCGATCTGGCTCAACTCCTGGCAAGCCCGGGAGAGGCTCCAAAAGAGGTCAACTACAAAGTAGTGGCCAACCTCCCCTACTATATCACCTCCCATCTCCTGCGGCATCTCTTGGAGAACCCCCTAAAGCCCCAACTCTTAGTGGTCACCGTCCAGCGGGAGGTGGCTGAGCGACTGGTAGCAACCCCAGGGAAGATGAGTATCCTCTCCGTCAGTGTCCAGTTCTATGGA
>CAZERB010000246.1:0-2259 GCA_964514645.1 uncultured Anaerolineales bacterium | reverse complement strand
TCTTTGCGGTCTCAAAGAGAGAACTAGGCACATCTTTCTCGAAGACCACACATTGGATGACCCCCGTTCCGTCCCGCACCAGTAGAAACTGGAGGCGGCCCTTGTCGGTCTTATTGTAGAGCCACCCCTTGAGGGTTACCTCTTGCCCCTCATATTTGGCTATCTCTTCAATATATACCTCTTCAGCCAAGGCTACCTCCTTTCCTCAGGATGCTGACACGAAGATTTTATCACAGGGAAACCGGCTTGTCACATAAGAGGGTTTACCGGGGCGTGGACACCTCTTTAGGAGGTTTTCTTAGGGGGATGAGTTCCTTTATGATGGTTATCTCCTCCTGGGTGAAGGTGCCCAGAGCCACGAGGGTAGCAAGGTATAGGAGCAGGGAGGAGGGGACGAGGAGGAGGAAGTTCAGCCCCTTAAACCACCCAAGGAAGGCGCCCATGAAGAGGGTGCTGAGGGCCGGCCGCCAGGCGAGGCTAAGCCAGGGGATAGTCGTGAGGTGCTGGCGGACGCCGTAGTAGAAGGGGAGGAAGAGCGCTATCTCGGAGAGGATGGTGATCACCGCGGCGGCCTGATAACCGTAGGAAGGGATGAAGATGAGGTTGGCTACTATATTGAAGGCTAGGCCGATGAGGAAGGCTCGGGTCAAGAAGCGTTGCTGATTGATGGCGATGAGGAGATATTGGGTTACGCTATTGATGAACCCCACAGGCGCATACCAGATGAGGAGGCTCAAGGCTATGGCGGAGTGGGGCAGGTATTCAGAGCCTCCAAAGATGAGGATCAGCCCTCGGGCATAGAAGGTGACCAATAGCGCAAGGGGAAGGCTCACTATAAGCAAAGCCTTGACGGCCAGGGTATAGGCCTTGATTAGCGACTCTCGAGCACCCTGGGCGAAGCGAGAGATGATGGGGAAGATGGCGATGGTGAAGGTGGAGGGGATGATGTTGACCCCGTCGATGAACTTATAGGCGGCGGTGTACCAGCCCACGACGGTGTCTCCCTTCATCGGCTGGAGAAGGGTTACATCGACCCGGAAGAAGAGGGTGGCCAAAAGGTTATTGATCATCAGGGGGTAAGAGAGCCCCAGCATTTCCTTGCTGAAAGAGCGATTGAACTCCAACTGGGGTCGGAAGAAGATCTTGATTACCAGGTAGAGGAGGATGAGCATAGTGACCAGATTAACTATCACCGAGACCCCCGCCAGCCCCACGAAGCCGAACCCCAAAAGTAGAGCCAGGAGCCCCATAGTCACCTTAAGGATAGTGCTCACCATGGTGATGGCCGCGGGGTACTCCATCTTCTCGTGGGCCCTGAAGAGGGAACTAAGAGCGGCAGAGATGCTGCTGGGGATTATGCTGAAGGTCAAGAGAAGGATAGCCGCTATCGTATCCCAGGAGAGGGCGAAGAGGCCTCGCCAGACGGCAAGGAAGATGAAGAGGAGGGGCAGCACTCCCAAGAGGATGAGCAGGCGCAAGATCGCCGTATTGCTCAAGTACCGGTTCCCTTGAGAGGGCTCCTTGGCCACCTCCCGGGTGAGGAGGGTATCCAGGCCGAAGTTGGTGACGATCTCGAAATAGCCCACCATGAAGATAGCGAAGCCGTATCTCCCTTGCCCCTCCGGGCCCAGGAGGCGGAGCATGACCATGGCGAAGGCGATATCGATCCCTTTGTTGAGAAAGGAGGTGCCCATAGGCGTTAAAGCGTTCTTCACCACCCGCTGGATGGTGGTCTTGGGTTCTTCGCGGTATAGACGTCCCCAAAGGGAGTAGCCGAAACCGACGAGGGTTATCACCCCTGCCAGAAAAGTGACATAGAGCCCTAGTTTGAAAGAGAGGGGGCTATATTTGAAGCGGACTGTGTGCTCCCCCGACTCAAGGAAGACGGCCCGAAAGTTGCCATCGGCCCTATATATCTTTAACTCCTTTTCGCCTTCCCCCACCCTGTCATACGCTCTCCAGCCGGGAAAATAGGAGTCGGTTAAAAGCAGCCATCCCGACCGGCCCATATCTACCTCTATCGTTACCTGGTTGATCGCGTATTCGGTGATAGCAACTTTGGGGGAGCCTACGCTAGACCGGCTTAGACCTCCGCCCGTAGTGGGCGGTTCCTCCTCTATTATGACGTGCTCCCGAGGGTCGAAAAGCTGAAGCGCTTGTTGCCGTGCTTCCTCATCTTCGATTATTTTGGCTCGCGGCACAACGAAAGCGCGGGGCAGATAATCATCGTTTCGGTAGATGCGCACCTCATCATCGTAG
>CAZERB010000245.1:0-2259 GCA_964514645.1 uncultured Anaerolineales bacterium | reverse complement strand
TAAGTAGTACGACAAATAATAATTATACCACATAAATTCTCATTCGTCAAACTTTTGGTATCGAGATTGTTGAAAAAGTCCTCCAATTTGCCTTACTACCCCTTGGGAAATAGACTGATGCTAAGCAACCCTACTAGAGGAGAGGACGATGAGCCAAGAGAGGTTCAAGAAAAACACCTTTGCCGCAGTTGTGCTAGATTATATCTCGCTCAGGAGCCCTTCATTGGTGGTCACGGCCTGTTAGCCTATGAATCTCCCTACCTTTACTATATCGAGGGTGGCTCAATTCTTAGTTGCCGAGAGTGTGCCTCAATGCTAGAATATTCTTATGCGTTGGCTAAGGCGATATAGGATCGCCCTGGGGTTGGCTCTAATCCTGGTGATAGGGGCCGCCCTCCGTTTCTATGGGCTCAACTGGGATCAAAACCACCATCTGCACCCCGATGAGCGGGCCATCGTGGCCTTTGTGGTCCCCAAGATAGGGATGCCACCGCTTCGAGAGTGGCCAGAGTTCTTCAACCCCCTTCTGGCAGGGGAGGCCACGGAGGAGCGTCCCAATTTCTTTGACCCGGAGACGAGCCCGCTCAACCCCCATTTCTTCGCCTATGGCTCTCTGCCCCTCTACCTCCTCCGCCTGGTGGCCAACCTCTTGAGTCTCCTCGCTCCCCTCTCTCGCCTCCTCACCCCTTGGCCATCTCTGGCCGAGGCTCTGACCACCCTTGGCCGCTCCTCAGATTATGATTATCTTAGCATCTTGGGGAGGGTGCTCGCCGCTTTAGCGGGCACGGCGAATATTTATCTCACCTACCTGGTGGGAAAAAGGGCCTATAGCCAAAGAGTGGGGCTCTTGGCTGCTACCTTCTCTGCCTTCACCGTCTTCGAAATCCAGGTATCTCACTTCTTCGCCGTAGACATCTTCCTCAACCTCTTCGTCCTTTTGGTCGTCTACTTCGCCCTGGGGCTAGCCCAGGGTGGGGGGAAGGGAGAGGCTGCCCTCTTGGGGGTCTCCTTCGGCTGGGCCCTGGCTACTAAGGTCAGCGCCGCCCCCTTGGTCTTCGTCCTCTTCGGTGCCTTCGCCATCCGCTATTGGCGAGGGAAGGGTGAAAGATGGCGAGAAGTCGTCTCCCTTGCTCTGCTCACCCTCCTCTGCCTGGTCTTAGCCTTCACCTTCGCCCAGCCCTACGGCATTTTGGACCGGGACTCTTTCTGGGCCCGCATAGTGGCGGAGAGCGAGATGGTACGGGGCATTCGCGACTACCCCTATACCCGACAATATGCGGGGACTACCCCCTTCTTATATCAGATCGCCCAGACCATCCTCTGGGCTATGGGGCCACCCTTGGGCGTCCTGGCCTGGTGTGGGCTGCTATTCGCCCTTTGGCGCGGCTTTCGTCATCGTCAGCCATCTGAAACCCTGTTTTTGGCCTGGGTGGTGCCCTACTTTTTGATAACCGGGAGTTTCTATGTGAAATTCCTACGGTATATGTTGCCGCTATTCCCCTTCCTCTACATCATGGGGGCTAATATGCTTTTCTCCTTGAGGGAGCGTTTCACTGGACGAGCAGCCCGGTGCGCTTGGCGGACCGTCCTGGGGTTGGTATTGGCCTTGAGTCTCCTCTACTCCCTATCCTTCGTGAGCATCTACACCCGGCCCCATAGCCAAGTTCAGGCCTCAGAATGGATTTACCGCCACATCCCCGCGGGCTCCACCTTGGCTCAAGAACATTGGGATCTGGCTCCTCCTTTTGATATGATGCTGGATGGTCACCTGCGCAGTCCAACTGAGTATAAGACCGTCACCATGGAACTCTATGAGCCCGATGATGAGGCAAAGTATGAGCACATCTTAGGGAATCTTCGCCAGGCCGACTACGTCATCCTCGCGACCAACCGCCTCTACGGCTCCATCCCTCGTCTGCCCCAAAGGTACCCCATCACCACCCGCTATTACGAGTTACTCTTCGCTGAGAAGTTAGGCTTCCGACTGATCAAGAGCTTCACCTCCTACCCTGGGCTCTTCGGCCTCAACATCGTCGATGACCATGCCGACGAGAGTTTCACCGTCTATGACCACCCCAAGGTGCTCATCTTCCAGAAGGAGAGGGATCTCACCGATGAGGAGTTCGATCGCCTCTTCGCCAAGAGTTTAGTGCCCCCCGCACCGGAACGCATGGTAGGTAAAAGCCTCCTCCTGGAGGGGCCAGTGGATGAGTTGCCGGTGATAAGGGATCGGGGGTGGAATAGGTTGGCCAATAGCCA
>CAZERB010000244.1:0-2260 GCA_964514645.1 uncultured Anaerolineales bacterium | reverse complement strand
AACAGGTGGGCTGGATGAGGAAAACGTCTTGGGAGCGGACGCTGTCACGGAGTCGCACGAAGATATTCTCGTTGGGGAATTGAAAAACGTCTGCCTCCCGCAGAGGGACCCTCAAGTAGTCGGCTATCTCCCGAGCCAACTCGGGGTTGGCGGTGCCTGAGAAGATGGCTAACTCTCCGTACATCTGCTCTCCCTCAGTCGTCAGGTGGATCATCTTTATCTCCTTCGAACTCGTGACGTAGGATGCCCATCAATATCCTGTTTTGGCGCTTTCCACCACGAAAGGAGTCCTCTCTGGCTACCCCTTCATGGCGGAAGCCACACTTCTCATAACATCGTATAGCCCGCTTTCCTTACAGGATCCCCGTGGGAGTTGAACTCAAAGACCTCCAGGGATACGCGATGTAGATTCAATTCCTGGAAGGCGAACCTCAAAAGGGTGCAGATGGCGGCGGTGCCGTAGCCCTGATCCCAATACCCCTTCTCGCCGATCATGATCCCCAAAGTAGCTTTGCCATCTTTATAGTCAATCTCATGCAGGCCGATGTTGCCGATATGCACCCCTTTCTCCGTCTCGATGGCGAAGATGCGGCTCTTCTCGTCATTCAGGTGCCTCTCGAACCATCTTTCCTCTCCCCCAGGGATCCTGTAAGGATTCCGCGAAGGAGAGGGGGAAGGGGGTTCGACCTAGGTACCGTTGCACCTCGAGATCATTAAGCCACTTGAGAAAGGTGGGGATATCTCCCCTCTCGATGGCCCGGAGCCTAACCCTCTTGCCCGAGATCACCTGAAGACTCCAATAGTTTTTCTGCCGCCGTGTAGGGGTCGACTTCCCGAGCGGCGAGCCGGAGCATCATCCTCTCCCACTCCCCCTCCTTCAAACGGGAGAGCAACCGTCCCAAGAACGCTTCTGATATGATTCGTTTCACCTCCTCCTCGCCCCGCTCCCGGTTCTTCAACTCTAATTTGCCGCTCTCCTTAAGATACCCCAGGTGCTCTTTGAGAGCATCGACCACAGCCTCCATCCCTTCGCCACGGATGGCTACCGTCTTGAGGATAGGGGGCCTCCAGCGGTCACCTTCAGTCTGGTTCATATCCAAGAGATAGTTTAGAGTGGCCACGGCCCCTTCCGCCCCTTCCCGGTCGGCCTTGTTCACCACGAAGAGATCAGCGATCTCAAACAGCCCGGCCTTAATAGCCTGGATCTCGTCTCCCAGACCAGGGGCCACTACCACGACAACGGTATGGGCCGCTCGTGCGATCTCCACCTCCGACTGGCCTGCTCCAACAGTCTCTATGAAGATCAGATCTTGGCCCAAAGCGTCGAGAACCTTCACCCCATCGCCTGTGGCTCGGGCCAATCCGCCCAGACTGCCCCGAGTGGCCATGCTGCGGATGAATACCCCCTCGTCGGTGCTCAACTCCTGCATCCGGATCCGGTCTCCCAGAAGAGCGCCGCCGCTGAAAGGGCTCGTGGGGTCCACGGCTACGATTCCCACCTTCTCCCCCCGGGCCCTGATCTTCTTCGTCAACTCGCCGACTAGAGTGCTCTTGCCCGTCCCCGCGGAGCCGGTCACCCCTACGATATGGGCACGTCCGGTATGGGGATAGAGGGCGGCCACCAGCCTTGGGGCTTGAGAAGCATCGTTCTCTAGCAGGCTTATCAGGCGGGCCGCGGCCCTTCGATCTCCAGCCAGAAGCCGCTCCACTATCTCCAAGGCTAGACCCTCTTGAGGATCTGGTTGATGGATTTCACTATCTCCTGGGTGGAGGTGCCGGGCCCGAAGATGCCGGCGATACCCATCTCCTTGAGGGCTGGGACATCCTCATCGGGGATGATGCCTCCAGCCAAGACAGGGATGCCACCTAACCCCTTCTCCTGGAGAAGTTTCAATATGCGGGGGAAGAGGGTCATGTGGGCGCCCGAAAGGATGCTTAAGCCTACCAGATCCACATCCTCTTGCAGTGCCGTTTCGGCGATCATCTCTGGTGTCTGCCTTAACCCGGAATAGATCACCTCGAAACCCGCGTCACGGAGGGCTCGAGCCACCACCTTAGCCCCTCGGTCGTGGCCATCCAAGCCCGGCTTGGCGATGAGGATCCGTACTTTCCGTTCCGCCATGTCGCCTCCAATGAAATGATTATACAACAAGTCGCTTTTGGTGAGAAGATTTCACCTCTGGCAGCAGGGACAAAAGTAGGTACCTCGGCCAACGAGAACTATCCGTTCGATAGTGGCCCCACAGCGGGGGCAGGGACC
>CAZERB010000243.1:0-2264 GCA_964514645.1 uncultured Anaerolineales bacterium | reverse complement strand
GCCCGAGGACGACCCCCGGCGCAAGGACCTGGAGATGATCCTCAGCGAAACGACCCGCTGCAGGAGCATCGTGGCGGACCTCTTGAACTTCGCTCGACAGCAGGAGGTGCTGGCCCAGGAGACCGATATTCACGCCTTGTTGGAACAAGTCATCGAGGGGGTCAGCCGCCAGCCGAGCTACAAAGGGGTGGAGATCGTGCGCCAGTTCAGCCCAGATCTGCCCATCATCCAGGCCGATCCCGGCCAATTGCAGCAGGTGTTCATCAACATGCTGAACAACGCCGCCGAAGCGATGGGGGGGGGCGGCACTATCACCCTCACCACCCGGGTGGTAAACAGCCAATGGGTGGAGATCAAAGTTTCTGATACAGGCTGTGGCATTCCAGAGGAGAACCTGGGCAAACTGTTCACCCCCTTCTTCACCACCAAGCCGCCAGGCAAGGGGACAGGACTGGGACTCTCTATCATCTACGGGATCGTCAAGATGCATCGCGGCCAGATCACCGTCCAGAGTCAGGTAGGGAAAGGGACTACCTTCACCATCACCCTGCCGGTGCGGTTGGTGCAGGAAGGATTGAAGCCCAGAGCCGACAAACAGAATGAGGTCATCGGTTGATGGCAGAAACTCAAGGAGCCATCCTGGTCATTGACGACGAGTTGGGCATCAGGGAGGCCTGCCGCCGGGCCCTGGAGCGAGAAGGCTATATTGTGGAGACGGCGGCCACAGGTCGGGATGGGTTACGCAAAATCGAGGAAGGGGAGTTCGACCTGGTTTTGGTTGATGTGGTCATGCCTGATATACAGGGCATTGACCTTTTGCGTCCTATTCATGAGAAGGATCCGCACACCATCTGCATCATCATCACCGGCTACGCTACGGTGGAATTGGCGGTGCAGGCCATCAAGGCCGGGGCCTACGACTTTCTCTCCAAGCCCTTCTCCTCAGACGTGTTGCTGATGGCCGTCCGGCAGGGGCTGGAGAGGCGGCGGCTGTCGTTGGAGGCTAAGCGGGTCCAGGCCCTGGAGCGGGAGACGGCCGAACTGACCCGCGCCAAAGAGGAACTGGAGCGGCTGGATCGGTATAAGACGACCTTTACCCTGACCGTGGCCCACGAATTGCGGGCCCCCCTCACCGCTTTGCAAAGCTTCCTGCTCTCCCTGCTCAAGGGGTACATCCCCTCCGACCAGCAACAACGTGTTCTCCAGCAGGCTGTCGGGCGGTCGCAGGAGCTCTTGGACTTGGTAGACGACCTGTTAAAGCTGGCCGCTGTCAAAAGTGAGCAGGAGATGAAGAGGCGGGAGGTCCTTTCCCTGGCCGATCCTCTGGAAAAGGTTTCTCCTCTGTTGAAGACGCAGGCCGACGAGAAAGGGCTTACCCTCATAGTTGAGGTACACCAGAACCCACTGGTGAAGGCCGATCGCGAACAGATGGGGCAACTATGGACCAACCTTATCTCCAACGCCATCAAGTACACCCCACCCGGGGGACGAATCCGAGTTGTCCTCGAAGAGCAAGAAGGCTGGGCGGTCGGGATGGTAGGAGATACCGGGATTGGCATCGCCCCGGAGGATCAGACCCGCATCTTCGAGGAGTTCTACCGCACGCGCCAGGCCAAGGAGATGGAACCACGAGGGACGGGATTAGGCCTGCCCTTGGTCAAGCGCATTGTGGAGGGGCACGGAGGGAGTATTGAGGTGCAGTCGGCCCTGGGCCAGGGAAGCCGCTTCGTCTTCCGTCTACCCGCCTTACAACCGGCCACCATGACCCAGGAGCATGAAGAGCCCGGAGAACGAACTGCCTGATACGCATGGCTCAAAGGCATATAGATGCCTTTCCGACTCCTGGGATGGCGGAACAGATGCGGAACGTCGACGTTAAGGTGCCAATCTTGACTTTTGGAGCATATTCACCCTGGCCGTCCTGGTAGTAGCCTTTATCGGGCTAGGAGCGGAGTTTTGCACCCTCGTCATCACCGATGGCGGTCTAGGCTTGGGCATGACTAAACTTCTAGCTCATGGAGAGGCTGACCCGGGGTATCATGTGCAACACCCTAGTCTGCCTGTAGGAACAATCGACACCTACAAGAAAGCACCATGCCAAAAGGTTGGCAACTGCTACACCAACCTGCACAGGAGAGAGCAAAGGGAGCGGAGGGTCACCGCTGACCATCCCTCAGGGGAAGGGCCGTGGTTCACCACCTTGGCCGATCTTTGCGCCCACAGCGTCAGCCCTTGGGAAAGCCAAACTTTTGGAAGCATAAAAT
>CAZERB010000242.1:0-2279 GCA_964514645.1 uncultured Anaerolineales bacterium | reverse complement strand
AAGGTGAAGACACCTATCTGGGATACCGCCTCCTTCACCATGACGAAGGTGGCTCCCCAGATGAGGGTGATGAGGAGTAGAGATAGGTCAGCCCAGAGTTGACGTCTTTCCATCTTTAGGTGACGGGCTAGTTTTGGAGTTGGCTGAGGACCGCATCATGGGTTCCTGGCCCACGATGCCGTAAAAGAAAAATTGACCATCGTTCTCGTTTTCCAAATTATACCCCGGCTACTTTTGAGGTCAAATGGACTTGTTGGAGGGAATGAATTGTGCTAGACTCCACTCCATGGAGATTCGCGAGGTGGAGCGAGGGGCCATCGAGGCCTTCTCGGAACGAGAGTGGGGGGCAGTGGATGTGGAACAATTTGGCTTCCATAACCCCGAGGCTTGGAAGAGGAAGTGGCATTACCTGGCTGCCTACGAGGGTGGGGATATAGTGGGGGCAGCCGCCTTTGTCATCGAGGCCGGGGTTGGCTACTTGGATGACCTCATAGTGGGGGCCGGGTATCGTGGCAGGGGCAATGGGGGCCAACTTTTGGCCCGCTTCGAAGGGATCTGTCGGGGGGACGGATGCCATAAGGTAAGGCTCTTAACTGATGCTGATTCCTGGGCGGAGAAGTTCTATAAGCAAAAGGGCTATTTTAGGGAGGCTCTTTTGCAGCGAGATTATCTAGAGGAATGCATGGCTATGATGGCCAAGTTCCTGGAGGGTAAATGAAACTCACCATCTCTCTGGCCCAGATGGATATAGCCTTGGGGAAGCCAGTGGAGAACCTGGCCAAGGTGGAAGGGATGATCGCTGAAGCCAGCCAAAGGGGATCCCAGATCGTCCTTCTCCCTGAACTCTGGTCCACCGGCTACGACCTGGAACATGCCGAGGAGCACGCTCGAACGACGGAAAGGCTTCTTGTGCGGCTGGCCGATTTGGCGAAGGAGCGCTCTCTCTTCATCATCGGCTCCCTCCTTTCGGCGAAGGAGGGACGCCTCTACAACAGGGCTACTATCCTCTCCCCCAAGGGCCTTGTAGTTGGCGAATACACAAAGATACATCTCTTCCGGCTAATGGAGGAGGAGAAATATTTCACGCCGGGCACCGAGGCCCCGGTTTTTGACCTCCCTTGGGGGAAGGGTGCTTTAGCCATCTGTTACGACCTTCGCTTCCCGGAACTCTTCAGGAAATACGCTCTGGAGGGAGCGAGGATCGTTTTTCTTCCCGCTGAATGGCCCTACCCTCGCTTGGAGGCCTGGCGGATACTATTGCGAGCCCGAGCCATCGAAAACCAGTTCTTTATGGTGGGGTGTAATAGGGTGGGAGTGTCAAAAGGGCAGGTCTTCTTTGGCCGTTCGAGCATCTATGACCCTTGGGGGGAGGCAGTCCTTGAAGGAGGAGAAGAGGAAGGGTTGCTTACGGGGGAGATAGATCTGGATATGGTCGATGATGCCCGGCGGAAGATACCCGTCTTCGAAGACCGGCGGGAGGAACTCTATCGATGAGGGGCTGGTTCGAGACCCAGGAGGTAGCGCCGAGGGTATATGCCATCTGTGAGCCCGGCCATTTCGAGGAGGTGATCTCCTATTTGGTTGAGGGGGAGGAGCGGGCCATCCTTTTCGACACCGGGATGGGTATAGCAAACATAAGGGAAGAGGTGAGGGCCTTGACGGAAAGGCCAATCACCGTGGTGAACTCCCACTCCCATTGGGATCACGTGGGCGACAACTACCGCTTCCCTCTCATCGCCATCCATTACGCCGAGGCCCACCTTTTGAGGGAAGGTGTCTCCAGTGAGGAGTTGCGCCGGGAGATGCGAGCGGAGATGTTTCTCCGGCCGCCGCCCGTGGGCTTCAACCCCAGCCAGTATAAGGTTTCACCCTCTAGGGCCAGCCTGCTTTTAGACGAGGGGAGCCTCTTAGATCTGGGGAAACGCACCCTTACCGTGCTCCATACCCCTGGCCATTCCCCGGGGAGCATATCTCTCCTTGACGAGGAAGAGGGGCTTCTTTTCAGCGGCGATACCGCCTATGCCGGCCCCTTGTACGCTCAGTTGCCGGAGTCTGATTTCGATCTCTACCGAGAAAGCATGGAAAGGTTAGCCGGGCTTGTGCCTCAACTGAGCCTTCTTCTCCCCAGCCACAACGTAACACCCCTCGATCTAGCCATCCTTATGGAGATGACTGAAGGTTTTGACCAGATAGCCTCGGAGGAGGCGACCTATGAGTTCGAGAGTTCGCCTTGGGGCCGGATCAGGAACTATCGATTCGAGCGGTTCTCCGTCTATCTT
>CAZERB010000241.1:0-2299 GCA_964514645.1 uncultured Anaerolineales bacterium | reverse complement strand
GCTCCCCAGCCCCAGTTCTTTAAGCCTCTCTCCCCTTCGGCCTAGTAGCAATTGCCCCAGTTGGGAGTGGGCCAGTTCTCTGAGATCCTCGATAACGGGGGTATGCACGGGGTGATCGTCCACGATGCGGCCATCTTCTAGGGTGAGGATACGCCGGGTCATGCGAGCCACTTTAGGATCGTGGGTGACCACGATGATGGTCATCCCCCGTTCCCGATTGACCTTTTGCAGGAGTTCCATTATCTCCTGGCCGGCGGTGGTGTCTAGGGAGCCTGTGGGTTCGTCGGCCAGGAGGATAGCCGGTTGATTGGCTAAGGCCCGAGCCACAGCCACCCTCTGCCGTTCGCCCCCCGAAAGTTGGCTGGGCAGATGGCCCGCTCTGGCGATGAGGCCTACCAGATCCAGGAGTTCTAGGGTTCGCTTCCGGCGTTCCCTTTCCCTTATCTGTCCATGCATCGGTATCTCCACATTCTCCAGGGCGGTAAGGGTGGGGATCAGGTTGTGAAGTTGGAAGATAAAGCCCACCTCTTGGGCGCGGAAGGCGTCTAGATTCTTCACCTTCGTAAGCTCTTCTCCATTGACGATAACCTGGCCGCTGGTGGGTCGGTCGAGGGCTCCTATCATATTCAAGAGGGTCGACTTGCCGCTGCCGGAGGGGCCCATGACGGTCAAAAGTTCGCCCAGATGGACGCTCATATTGACCCCATCGAGGGCCCGCACCTCTGCTCCATCGCCGTAGATCTTAACCAGGTCGTGGGTTTCGACAACTACGCTTCTTTTTTCCATCTTCTTCCCCCTCTACCGCTCAACCGAGATATCCACAAAGGCGGTCATCCCCCAGCGGAGGTCTGGATCTTGTTCCTCTAGTTCCATGATCACCGTGTAGTTCGTACCCCCCTCCCCCAGGCTAGCCATAGGCGCGATCCGAGTCACCCGACCCGATATGACCCTCTCCGGCAAGGCATCGAAAGTGATCTTTACCTCTTGTCCCACCCTCACCAGGGGGGTATCGATCTCGTTAAGATCGGTGGTCTCCACTCGTAGGTGGTCTAGATCGCCTAGAGTGAGGAGTGGCACCTCAGCATTAACTATCTCTCCTTCTTTCACTCTTATCTCACCGATGGTGCCGGTGAAAGGAGCCCTCAGTTTGGTTTTCTCCAAAGCCGACTGCGCTTGGGCCAAGGCCACCTCCGCCTGGGCCACCTGGGCTTGGGCCACCGCTACCTCTTCTGGCCTGGCTCCCGCTCTCAGAAGGTCCAGTTGGGCTTGGGCCTGGTCGACCCTAGCCTGAGCCGCGGCTATCTCCTCCCTCGAAGGCCCAGCCATGACCAGATCGAGTTGGGCTTGAGCCGCGGCATTGGCGGCAGCAGCGGCATCTCTTTGATACCGGATTTGTTCCTCCGCCCCCCCTCCTCCCGGCTCATCGCCGACCCAGCGCCACCTGTCATATTGGTTTTGGGCGTGGGCTAAATCGGTGGCTGTTTGTTGAAGTTGAGCCTGAGCCAGGGCGATCTCTTCCGGCTGGGCTCCGGCTAGGAGGCGCGCCAACTCCGCCTGGGCCTGAGCCAATTGAGCCTGGAGGGCAGCGATCTCCTCAGGCCTGGCTCCCGCTTCCGCCAGGGCCAAGGTGGCTTGGCTGGTGGCCAAGGCCGCTTGCGCCTGTGAAACGGCGTGCCCTAGGTCGGTGGAGTCGAGTTCGATTAAGAGTTCCCCTTCCTCAACTTGGTCTCCTGGCTCCACCATCACTCGTTCCACACGCCCGCTCATCTGGAAGCCCAAAGTGGCCCATCGGGCGGGGAGTACTATGCCCGTGGCCGATACCATTCTTTCTACATCTTCTGCTGGTGGTGGGGTGGCTTCCGGACGAGAGGCTCCCAACACGGAGCAGCCCCACAAACCAAGGCTCAAAAGCGAGATCACTACTATTCTGACGAGAGTTTTCATCATCTCCTCCTTCTCAGGGAGTGTTATTCATATCGTAGTGCTTCTATGGGGCGAAGTCGGGAGGCCCACCAGGCGGGGTAGAGTCCCCCGATCATGCCTAAAACCAGAGCCATAACTAAGGCTTGAATGAATGTAGAGAGCCTGAAACTTGGCACCAAGAAGCTGCCGATGAAGGGCAGGAGCGTCAAAGCCTTGCCCATGGTTACCCCCATAACCACGCCTGCCAGGCCGCTCACTACCCCCAAGAGCAGCGACTCACGGACGACCATAAGGAGCACTTTCCTCCTCCGCCAGCCCAGGGCCCGCAAGACCCCTATCTCTCTCGTCCTCTCGAAGACCGACATGACCATGGTGT
>CAZERB010000240.1:0-2307 GCA_964514645.1 uncultured Anaerolineales bacterium | reverse complement strand
CTGGCTGCGTTGTCCCCATCACTGCTCCCGAGATAAACATAAGAGCGGCCAGAGAGGCGGTCGAGCTGCCCCACTAAAACAAATGGTCCCTCCTAGCCTTGACAGTGCTCTTTTTCGGGGTTCAAGCCCTGTTACAGGAAAATCGAGCCGCCTCACATCGACGTAGCCTGCTCGCTCTAATACCCTTAGAGGATGTCGACCCGCGCGATAAGAGTCCAGAGAAAGCCAAGCCTTGGGGATAGAAAGGCTTTAATGCTCATAACCCTTGGGCTTGACCACCAGCACCGGCCGCGGGGAACCGAGCACTATCTGAGTAGTGAGATTGTCCAGAAGGAACCGATAGAGGCCAGGAGCGGCATGGGCACCGATGACCAGGAGATCGTACCCTCCCTCCTCGGCCTCAGCGAGAATCTCATTGAGCACCAGCCCTCGTCTTATCTTCACCTCCCCGGCCATCCCTAACTCCCTCAAGATCTGGAGCCCCTTTCTCAGATGAACCGCTTCTGGCGCCTCTCGCTTTAAGAGCTCCTCCTTCGTCACTTCTAGATCTTCCAACCGGGCTTCCGGGGTGAGAGGCAACTGGGACATCACATGCAAGATAGTCACCTGGGCCTCTGTGAACCGGGCTACCATACCCCCGAATCTGACATCCTCCTCGCCCCGCTCCTCACCTCCGGTACAGATCAATATCCTCCGTAGAGAAGGCCACTCCCCCTTGACGATGAGCACCGATATCGGGGCGTGCTGAACGATGCGGGCTGCGGTGGAGCCCAGAAGGAAGCGGGTGATCCCCCGCCTACCCCTCGAACCCACCACCACTAGATCGTACCCCCTTTCCTCCGTCTCGCTCAGGATCTCCTCTGCCGCATGGCCCATTCTGGTCTTCGTCTCCAAAGCCGCTACATCTTGAGCCAGTAGATCTTTTGCCCTCTCCAGCGATTTCCGCACCTTCTCCATCTCATTGGGTCCCTCAATGACCCCCAGCAGGGTGAGGTGTGCCTTCGCCCCCTTGGCGATGAGCCCTCCGAAGCGTATAGCCTCTTCAGCATATCTCGAACCATCGGTGCAGATGAGGATCTTCACGGTCTACTCCCTTCACATTAACATCAAGACAAGAGGCGCTATCAGGATCACAGCCACAAGAAAGCCCAGCCTTCGCTGGTCGTTGGTGAGCCACTCCAGAGCGCGCTCCATTACATGCTGATAGGGACCGTAAAGGAAGAAGATAATAACTAGCGACATCGCACCTACACTGGCCGCCTGGGCGAAGACGATCCCAAAGGCCCGCGGTGCGTTCACCAGTAGAGAGGCTACTAGGGTATCGCTGAAGGTGGCTACATTGGCCCCCATGATGTAGGGGATGATGTTCTCTCGCCGCACGTACCCCCTGGCCGAGAAGGGAACCAGAAGCCCTAGCGAAACCGATACGGAGGGAACGATCATGGTCACCACTGTGCCGAATAGGAACATCACCGCTGGCCGATAGATGATGTGGGCGATCTCTCCAAAACGGCTATGCTCTGCATCCAGTTCTGGAAGAGCACGATCGAAGATATTGAAACTGACCAACAATAAACCAACTCCCAGGAGGAAACTCCGCCAGTCGGGAAGATAACTGATCACCCTTTCTACTAAGGGATCATAGGTGAGGGCCATCAAATCTCTCGCTTGGCTGGGTAGGTTAAGTTGAAACCCCTCGAGCCAGCCACTGACCAACATCAAATACCCCACCACCAACGCCGGCAAGTAGACGGTGGCCGTCACCAAAAAGTCCAAGACCCCCACAAAGACGCTGGTCACGCCTCCTCGACCTCGAAGATAGTAGATAAAACCAACCAGGAGCACCACAAAGGCAGCCCCCATACGGGAACCGGCGATCATGGCAAAGGTCTCAACTTCGCTGCTCACCCCACCGGCAAAGAGGGTCAAAGCCGTGGCTGCCACAGGCGACCCGCTGAGAACGAGGCAGGCACCAAGCCAACCAAAACCCAGGCTATTGATCCCCCCCGCCACATCAAACCTCTCTAACAACGGCCTCAGGCCACCCGCTCCTTCCTTCAAAACTTGGAGAGCCAAGATGAAGAGGAAGATGGCGATGACCACTAAACCGATCTTCAGTAGGTTAATTCTTCTCAGCATGATCTCTCTACTCATAATTCCGCTTCAGGCCTCTCCTTCCACCCTCACATCCTCGACGCGATTCGAACCATAGGAATGCAGACTACAACATATGACCCTAGAGAGACCCTAACACACTCATCTCCCTCCGTCAATAGGCACTACACACAGCGAATACCGTGCTATGAG
>CAZERB010000239.1:0-2309 GCA_964514645.1 uncultured Anaerolineales bacterium | reverse complement strand
CAACGTTAGTGAAACCTACTTCTTCCAAGAAACCTTTATATTCAGAGAAGGTATAGACCTCGCTCTCTGGGGCGAAGATGAATAGTTGAAAGGCCACCATCAAGGCGTCCTCAGTCTCGCATCTTTCCTCATCGGAAATGGCACTGTTAATTACCACCAGACCACCAGGCTTGAGGGCTTTGTGGGCTCTTCGTAGGATGTCCACGACCTGCTTGGGGTTGAAGTAGTAGAGGATGGCACCGAAGAGGACGATGTCGAACTCTTCAGTGCCAAAGTCGGCGGTCAATATATCGCCCGAGTGGAGGGTGACCTGCTTTGCCACGCCCATCGCTTCCGCAACTTGGGCCGTTACCTCTAGGACCTTCTCGAAATCGAGCCCGGTGACACGAGCGTCGGGGTCAGCCTGGGCCAAAACAAGGCTCTTGACCCCGCGGCCGCAGGCTACGTCGAGGACGTGTAAGCCAGGCTTGGTCTCCTTGTTTACGCCCACTGTCTCCCACATCTCCCCCGCCTTCTCAGCCCTCTGGGGCCAGGTAAGTATGGCGGGAGCCATATTCTGCGCCCACAGGTCCCCGCTGTCGGGTCTCGAAGTATCAATGCCCACCGCCATCCCCGTCTTTATTCCCTCCGCTATCCGCCCTCTGGCCTCCCAGGCGAGTTGTGTCTTTAGACAGAAGTCGGCGTAGTATGTGGGCTTACCTCGAACAAGGAAAGCCTCTGATGTGGGCGTTAAGAAGTAATCGTCGCCGGATTTACTGAGCAGCCCCAGGGGACAGAGGGCATCCAAGAGGATACGCATCCCTCGTTCGCTGCACTGGGTGGCTGCAACGATCTCCTTCAGCGTATGGTGCCCCTCGGCTATCGTAGTGAACACGTCGAGTTCCAGGGCCGCTTGGAGAACGGTGGCCTTCCAGACACCATACTCTAACTCATCGATGACCTCTAGGGAAGGTGGTTGCTCTGTCATATTGGCCTCCTCATGTGCCTATATATTTGGCGTACAGGTTCCGGGCCACGGTCTCGTCGCTGGTGCCTCGGATGATGGCCCGGGCATCGAGGAAGACGGTAATTAAGTAGTCGTTCACCTGGAATCGAAGCATAAACTCATTGAAAGTGACTTCCCCTATAGCCTTCAACCTCTTGGCCAGGGCGGGAAGGGAGATAGTCACCTCGGTCACGGGGGTGATCTGGACGGCGTTGCGGCCGCAGAGGGAGGTGACCATAGCCACCTCTTTAGCCTCCAGGAAGTCGAAATTCCCCTGCCCGCAGGCGGGACAGGCCTCCTGCCGAGCCACCTGGAAGATCTCGAAGGTATTCTCCCAGAGGTCGATGTGGATGAGCCCCTGGTTAGGTCTCCCCTTCCCGGTGAGGAGTTTCAGCGCCTCGTTGGCCTCGATAGCCCCGATGAGGGCCGGGACGGCTCCCAGGATCCCTGCCGTGTCACAGGTAGGAGTGCTCCCAGGAGGGGGGATTTGGACGAAGAGACAGCGCAAACATGGCGTCTGGTGGGGGATGATGTTCATGGTCATGCCGTAACTCCCCACCGCTCCTCCATAGATCCAAGGGGTATCATGCTTCACGCAGGCGTCGTTGATGAGGTAGCGGGTCTCGAAGTTATCGGTTCCATCCAAGACCAAATCCATGCCTTTGATGATCTCTTCGACATTGCGAGGGTTGACGTCGGTCACCAAGGGCTCTATCTCCACTTGGGAGTTCACTTTTCTCAGTTTCTCCGCCGCGGCGATGGCCTTGGGCAGGCCCCTCTCTATATCCTCCTCATCGAAGAGCATCTGGCGTTGCAAGTTGTTGAGTTCTATGTAGTCCCGATCGACTATCTTTATATGGCCCACTCCGGCCCTGGTGAGGGTGTTGGCGATATGGGAACCTAAAGCCCCACAGCCGACTATAACCACCGAGGAGTCGAGAAGCCTCCTTTGTCCCTCCTCGCCAAGAGGGGGGAAGATGATCTGTCGTATATACCGTTCTAACTCCATCTACCCTCCAAACTTCTCTCTCAAGAACTCCAGCACCACCCCGTCTATATATTCGTCCTCCCGCCAACGCTCCTCCAGGTTCTCGATGCCTATCAACCTCCGAAGGGCAAACTTTGTCTTTTCATCGTAACGCCCATTAACGGAGCCATCGTAATGTCCCGTACGCCTTACTAACTCCTGCAACTCCCTCGCCAGCGCCCCCTCGATCTTGACCAACCTTTGGGGGTCGGTCTCGCCGAAGTAAAGTTTGTGCAACTCTAAAACCCGTTTCAACTCCAGTATGGGGGTGGGGTGGTCATCCACACGAAGGTCTAT
>CAZERB010000238.1:0-2310 GCA_964514645.1 uncultured Anaerolineales bacterium | reverse complement strand
CGCGGCTTCGGCTTCGCCCAGCCGAAGATCTCGGCATCGGTAAGAAGGATCAAATGGCCCTTAATCTGCCAGCCTCGACTCAAGTCCCCTTGAATCAGAACCAAGGCTCCAGGGGGAGGGCTCTCTTTTACCCCCTCGCTGGGAACCAAGGGGGTTCCCCACTCGCTATATATCTCCGCTAAGCGGGAGGCCTGTTGTGAAACCAGGACCACACGCCTCTTTGGGCCCCGCATCTCCAACGTATCAACTACCACTTCCTCCAGAAGCCCCCCATAGGAAGGGGAGAGGGCGAAAGAGGAAGCGAGTTCTGACTTTTCCCCAAGGCGAAACTCCAGAGAGAGGCATGGGGATAATCGTTCTTGAATCTCCTCTTTAGTGAAGCAGGGCGGCTCCATCCAGACTGGCAGTTCTCCCCTCGCCTCCAGGGATCGGCGGAGATCCCCCATCTCGCCCTCCAAGTCGGACAGGGCCCGCTCGATCCCCAAAGGGTCATCAAGGATGATAAGCGCTTGGGGAAGGTGGTCGAGGATACTTCCCGGCTGGTCATAAAGAAGGGGGAGATAGAACTCCAGGCGAGAAAAGACCTCGCCCCGGGAGAGGGCAGCCAGTTCTTCGCCCCACTCCTCTCTCGCTTGGGGGTTAAAAGAAGAAAGGTCACACCCTAGCAGCCGATCGCCACCTTGAGGCAAGGCTTCTCGGGCCACGGTTATGGTAATCGAGGAGAGGCGCTCCCTTGAGCGCTGGGTAGCCGGGTCGAAGGTACGCAGAGATTCGATCTCCTCCCCCAGCAACTCTATCCGCACCGGTTCCGCGCTGCCCGGAGGGAAAATGTCGATTATCCCCCCTCGGAGGCTGAAGGTTCCCGGCTCCTCAACAATGCCTACCGGCTTATAGGCCAAATGGAGCCAAGAGGAAAGGAGCCCCTCTCTGGACACCTCTTCCCCTATTCTTAGCCGGTGCCTACCTTCAAGAAAGGTAGATCGCGGGATCGTCTTTTGGGCTAACCCCCGAGCCGTAGTTACGAGAACGGGAGCAGAACCCTCACCCCAACCCACATCGCTTACAGTTGCGGCCAAAACCTCCAGCCGCTCCTGGATCGTCTCCCGATCCCAAGGGATCCTCTCATAAGGGAGAAGGTCGGGCTCCCTGAAGAGGTAGACCCCAGGCTCAGGGGACCAGATTCGAAATTGATCATAGATCTCCTGAGCCCGATCTCGCCGAGGGACAACTACTAGAAGGGGAACCGCAAGGTGTCGTCTGAGAGCGGCGATGAAATAAGGGCGGGCGGCCTCAGGGATGGCGAGAGGAGAAAGGGTCTTTCCCTCAACCAAACTGCTCAAGAAGTCGCTATAGCCTGGTAACCTATCCACCAAAGATAGAAGGCCCGATAGTTTCAACTCCCCTCCCGGTTGAACCGTTCCATAGCCTTCAAGAGCCCTTCCCTAATTATGCACTCCACAGCCTCAGTGAGCCTTTCGTAACTCTTTTCCATGATGACCCGCTCCTCCGCGGTGAAGGGGCTCAAAACGTACTCTTGGGGGTCCTCCTCTTTTCGCCCTATCCCCACGCGCAGTCGAGGGATCTCCGGGCCGAGAAGATCGATGATGGAGATCATCCCCTTATGTCCCGCGGCGCTACCCTGTTCCCGAATCCGGATGCTGCCCAGGGGGAGATCCAGGTCGTCGTAAACGACAAGAAGGCGATCCAAGGGTAGCCCGTAACCCCTAAGTAGAGGGGCCACCACGTTGCCGCTTCTGTTCATGTAGGTAAGCGGCTTCAAGAGAGCCACCCGGTGGCCTTCTATCTCCCCTCTAGCCAGAAGGCCCGGCCCCCGCGTCTTCCGGAAAGACAGATGGTGGCGCTTCGCTAGATGATCCAACGCTTGGAAGCCCACATTATGGCGGGTAAAAGCGTACCGCTCTCCGGGGTTTCCCAACCCTACGATGAGCCAATCGGGCTTTTTTAGCCTTCGTAACCTCACTATCTATCCTCAACACCTCTAGGGGCTAGCCCAGACGACCAGCCCCTAGAAATTCGCTTATCTTTCTAAAAAGAAGGTCAGATGAGACGCCTTATCAGAGTGACGATGATTATGAAGGCGAAGAGGGCACCAGCCACCAAAGCCCCGAAGAGGAAAGAGTTAAAGACGATGCCCATATCGGGGAGGGGTATACTGGACGGGATTTCCGGCAGGGAGGTCCGGGTGGCGACCAGGGTCGGTGTGGGGGTGAAACGAACCACTGTAGGCTGGACGACTACCACCGTAGGGGTGACTAGCACCACCGTGGGCGTAGGGGTGGGGGTCTCGGT
>CAZERB010000237.1:0-2322 GCA_964514645.1 uncultured Anaerolineales bacterium | reverse complement strand
GCGATGCCCGATATCTCGGCGGTGAGGACCTTGGTGGGGTGGTAGTGCCAGAACTGATCGGCTATCTCCCGGCCGACAATCACCATTAGATGCGAATCGATCTGATGGTTCAAGAATGTATTTACCATAAGGATGCCACCGCCCAGGTTCTTTCCTTCCTTCAAGATCTTTTCTTTCAGTTCCTCCATCGGGCCTCCTGTATCTCTTTGAGATACGGTTACTCTCTGTAAGTGGCCCAGGCGTCCGGTGACTCCCAGACCTCGACCGACTCCAAGTGTACTTTGAGGCTCTTTTTGAGTTCATCGTAGATGAAACGGGCTATATTCTCAGAACTGGGGTTGATCTCGTCGAAGGGGGGAGTCTCGTTGAGGTTGGTATGATCAAGATGGTCGATGATGGGGTCTAAATCATTCTTGAGGGCTCTGAAATCATAGGCCATGCCTATGTGGTCTAGTTGGCTAGCAGCCACACGGGCAACCACCTCAAAGCGATGGCCGTGGAACTTCTCGCATTTTCCCCCGTAGCCGCGCAGCGCATGAGCGGCATCGAAATGGCGACGAACAGATACGTAATACATTGGCTACTCCTTGCAGGATTCTTTTTAAGCCCCGGATCAGGCTGGGGGCTAGTCACGCTCGAAACTTATCCCCTGGCTTTCCAGCCAGGTCGCTCTCGCCTCAGCCATGACAAAGAGAGATCCGGTGACGCAGATAAGGTCTCCTTCCTGGGCAGATCTCAGGGCTTGCCAGAGAGCCTCTTCCACGCTGGGAGAGGAGAGCGGTTTGAAGCCCATAGCGGAGATCTCCTCCTCCATCAATTCAAAACTGGCGGCACGGGGGTGCTTAGATCGGGTGATGATCACCTGATAGGCCAAGGGGAGGAGTTGACGGAGGATGGCCCGGATATCCTTGTCAGCGGAAAAGCCGAGAATCAAGATGAGGCGTTGATAGTCGAAATATTCCAATAGCGCTTTGGCCAAGGCTCGAGCCGAATCCACATTGTGGGCTCCATCCAGAACCAGAAGCGGCCTTTGGTTAAGCACCTCCATACGGCCAGGCCAGGGGACCTGCTTCAGCCCTTGGGCGACGCACTTGGGGGGTATAATCACCCCTTGTCTTGCCAGTTCAGCCACAGTGGCCACGGCAGTGGTTGCATTCACCAGTTGGTGTTCTCCTAGCAGGGGCATAAAAAGGTTGACATAATCCTTGCATAGAGCGTTGTTGGGTGAGGGCGGTCGCTTCCAGCATCGGATGGTCACTCTCTGTCCTCTTAGATCAAACCCATCTCGCTCCCAGGTCCAATCTCTGCCCACTAGGGTGAGGGGAGCGTTCCGCTCTCGACATACGCCTTTTAGGACCTTCAAGGCGGTGGGCCTTTGGGGGGCGCAAACCACCGGTTTCCCTTCCTTTATGATCCCCGCTTTCTCTTGGGCTATCTCCTCCAGTCGATGGCCTAGAAACTGCGTGTGATCATAGCCAATCAGGGTGATGACCACCACTGCCGGGTCAACGACATTTGTGGTGTCCAGGCGGCCGCCCAGCCCCGTCTCCAGGAGGGCCCACTTCACCCCTTTCTCCGCAAAGTGGAGGAAGGCCAGGGCGGTGGTGATCTCGAAAGTAGTCAGTTGGGGTACCCTCTCGATGTAGGGGATGAGCCGTTCTAGAAGGGTTATTAGTTCATCTTCGCCGATAAGCATTCCATCGACCCGGATGCGCTCCCGGTAACTGTGGAGATGGGGAGAGGTGAAGAGGCCGGTTTTGTAACCTGCGGAGCGGAGGATGCTCTCTGTCATGGCTGTGGTGGAGCCTTTGCCTTTGGTCCCCGCGATGTGAACCGCTTTGTATCGCCGGTGGGGGTTATCTAGTAGTTCTAGGAGGGCTTCCGTGCGAGAGAGTTCAAACTTGACGGGGTGCCCGGCCAGTACCTTCTCCACATCGGCGAAACTATAGATGTAGTCCAAAGCCTCCTGGTAGGTGAACACTAGCCCCTCCTATTAAACCATTATTTTAAGTCTAATCCCCTCAGAAGTAAACTCTTGCGGTAGAGAGGTTCCCGTGTTATCATCTCTTTGACCTTTAGGACGGCTTATGGGTAGAAAATCTCTTCTCGCCTTTCTCTTGCTTCTCCTAACCTTATCGGCTTTTGGGTTGCGCCTTTACCGTTTAGACCAGCAAAGCCTTTGGTACGATGAGGGGTTCAGTGTCTATTTGGCTCGCATGAGCCTGGGCGAGATCACGGCCCGCACGGCATCGGATATCCACCCCCCCCTCTATTATTATCTCCTCCATCTATGGCTTGGCCCCTTCGGAGATTCTGAGTTCG
>CAZERB010000236.1:0-2329 GCA_964514645.1 uncultured Anaerolineales bacterium | reverse complement strand
GCTACCTTCCCGATCATCTCCAGGCCGGTTATGTCCCGCTCGAACTCAGGGACGTGGGCCAAAACTTCGTCGCCAAGGGTCTCTTTGATTTCCTCCAGGTGACCTGATTGCATCTCCAGACGGTGACGCAGAAAATCGGGGATGTTCTCTTGAGCCAACTCTGGGGGCAGAACGCGATTGATGATATAGCCGCAGAGGGGCACGTCGTACTTGGCGAAGAGTTTGGCCGCCTTCATCGTGTCCAAGATGGCCATCTTCTCCGGAATGACCACGAAGAAGAAGGCCGTCCTCTCCCTATCGGTGAGGATGCTGGAGGAGGTGCTGATACGGTACCTTATATATTGAAGTTCCTCCAGGATCTTATCCTCCTCCCATTCCTTCTTCCGCTGCACCACCGCCGCTACCTTGGCATACTCCTCCATCTCCTCGCGCAACTTGGTGATCTTCTCGATCCACTGGTCGTATACGCTGGCCATGCTCAAATAATAGAGGGCATGGCCCAAAGGCACCAAGTCGTAGATGTAATAATCGTACTCGCCAGCAACGACGATATCCACCACCTGGTCGAAGATAGCGCTCTCCTCCATGGCCGGCTCCGCCGCCGCGGCCTGGATGTAGTTTTCGATCTCCTCCGGCATCTCCTCCAGGCCGTACATGTCGAAGATCTTCTGACGGATCTCCTCCTGATACTCTTTGATGCGTTTGTCAGCGTCGATCTCCTGGGCGAAGAGGTTAGGTATAATCTCCACCGGCCCCTTACCGAAGATATCCCTCTCGAAGATATCGGATAGCGATGCCTGGGGATCGACGGAGAAGACCAGAACCTTGTATCCCCTATTCGCTAGCCAATAGGCCGTGGCCGCGGAAAAAGTGGTCTTGCCCAACCCCCCCTTGCCGCCATACATGATGTAGCGGCGCTCCGGGCGTTCCTCGAAAGTCCTTGCCAAAGTGATCTTGATCACCCCCTTGGTGTAGAAAGTTGCCCTCTTAGGCTAAGGCATCAGTTAAATCGCGCTCCCTGAGCATTCGCCGCTTCCAGGTAGAGATCTGGGGCACAACATAAGGCAAAAGCCGCAGCGAGTAGTAGGGTGGGAGGATGGGCACACCCAAAAGATCCCCCATGGTGATGAGGATGAAGAGATGCTCCATGCTGCCCCGGGTCTTGAGAGCGAAGCGGGTCATGTCGTGGCCGGCCATGCCGTACAACAAATCGCGCACACCCAGGCCAAGTCTCTTCAGTCCGCTCATCTCTTGCTCTTCCGACATTTGACTGCCTCCTGATGTTATTCAGTCCTTCCACCGACCGATCAGCCGATCTCTTGATCACATAGTTCGGTTAAATCTTTTTCTCTCAACATGCTGCGTCGCCACGTATCCAGCGTGGGGACAATGTAGGGCACGAGCCGCAGGGAATAGTAAGAGGGCAATATGGGCACGCCCAATAGGTCACCGAAGACCATCAAAATGAACAGGTGCTCCAAACTGCCCCTGGCCTTGTTGAGATCACGCACCATATCGTGGATGGTCATCCCGTAGATGACCTGACCAAAGGTACGCGCTAGTTCACGCAGCCGATCCTGTCTCACCACCCCTATAGCACCCTCATGGGACCACTTGCTTAAGCCAATGATATAATATTTGCTCTAACTAGTCAAACCGACCAATCAAGAAGGAGAGCATTCGTCGGGTGCAGTGGCGTAGGTCGTCAACACCGGAGGAATGGCCTCCACCGAGATAGGTTCATGACCTTTATATCCCCCTCGCAATTACGGCCACAAAAGGACGGGAGAGCCACTTGGGCCCTCCCGTCACGCCACGTTGGCTAATGCTCCTCGCTAGGCCTTGGCAGCTTCCTCTGCCCGCGGCTTACGCAGCGCCCGCCAGCCATCCACAATTAGGAACGCCGCTGCGACCACCAGTACCAGACAGATGATGCCGATGGTGGCAGAGGCGAGGGACGCCTGAATCGTTTTAGCGGCCGGCAGACTCTTGAAGAGGTTGGTGTAGGCAACGTAGAGCAGCGCAGCGATAGTGGTGATGATCATGAAGATCGAGGGGTAGAGCGCCCAGGTGTGCTTCCTGCCCTCCGACATAGCCCACAGTGCGATCAGTAGCAGGGCTAGACCAGCCATCAACTGGTTAGAGGCGCCGAAGGCCACCCAGATGGTCAGCCAGGGGATGATCCAGATGAAGAGCACCGTCAGAAGCAGGGCCACGATGGTGCCCACGTGTACATTCTTCATCACTGGCACTGCAGTACCCACCAATTCGGCACTGGCCACACGCATGAAACGCACCACCAACTGCATGATGGTCAGGCCCATGATGA
>CAZERB010000235.1:0-2345 GCA_964514645.1 uncultured Anaerolineales bacterium | reverse complement strand
AGGCTATTATAGAGCCCAAGAAGAGCGGTGCCAATTATCTTTGACCCATCTCCGCTATCTGCCTTAGGAGCCCCACGATGAGAGCAGTGAGCCTGGCCACCTGCCGCCATTGGAGACCCCATCGCCTTTGCTCACCCCCCTCCGTCCATTGGCGAGCATATATCCAGGCCACCAAACCGCCCACCAGACTCCCTATCAGGGCTCCCAAGAGCACTATCCGCCTCGCTCCCCGAAACACGGAAATTACCTCCTCAAGAAGGCCTTCAAAAGCTCTAGAACGAACGCACCACCACTCATAGTGCGGATAATAGGGCTCACTAGCAAAGAGGAGAAGGTACGGATTGCCCTCGCCACCCCCTCTGTCCTCTTTTGGGCAGAATTTAGAATCGGGAGCAGGCTAGCCTTCGCCCGCCGCACTACACGAAGAGCGTAAAACAAAAGGGAAAGTGCCGGCAGGATGAGAATAAACAGTTGTGCCATCAAGAAGATGAGAGCCACATCTCGCCAGAGAGCCACCGTTCCTGGGTCCATCACCTCTCCCAATCCCAGAACCAATAAGCCAAGAACCGCCATTTGCCCCAGGGGGCGAAGACCTCCTGCACCTCTTTATCGGTTACCGGCGCCCCGTCGAAGAACCGCTCCGAGACCAACTTTCGAGCCCAGGTATCGACCCCTAGATAGTCATAGCGGCCCAGAAGGGTCAAGATGTGGGCGGCTGCATATTGACCCACCCCCTTAATCGATTTGAGCCTCTTATATAGTTCCGCCGTCTCCAAGGAGGAATGCTTAAGCCCTTCCAGGTCTAGGTCGCCATTTGCCACTTGGCGAGACAACTGGGCGATGGATGAAGCCCGATACCCCAGTCTAACCTCCCGTTGCAGATATTTCTCCCCCACCTCAGCCACGGCCTCCGGCGTGGGAAAGGCCCTGAGCGAAGGCTCGAGGGGATAAGCCTCCCCCAACCTCTCCACCAACCGACTTACCATCCCCTCCGTCTGCCGCCAGGTGCAGTTGGTGGTGCAGATGGTCTTGACTGAATGAGCATTATTCACAATTCTGTCCTTCTGGCAACGCCCATTATACCACAAATGCAGCCTTCTGCGAGTTATTCCGGCGGGAACCCTGGCAGATCAGGCAACCGGATCCCGAGATCTTTCGGCTTGGCGCACTCATCTGATACAAGATGGAAGACTGGCGTAATCCAAGCCGTCCCAGATCTCCTCCTCCCCCACCTTCGCTTGTCGGTCGACAAACCCCCAATGGGTTGCTGTTGCGATTATCCCCCGGTGTCGATGCTTGCTTGGTCCAATTGTTCTGGCCCACGATCGGCGCGACCAGAAGTCAATATGCACACGACGCGCAGAGATTGGTCGATCCTCTCTACAACCCATGACAAACCAACTGGCCACACCATCCCACCGTTTAATAGCCGTTTTAAGCGCCGATTTTTCTGATTTACATATGAACATAGGGGTAGGCTCATTTTAAGCGCTTAAAAGCGCTGGTCTACATAATCTTATATTCAAAAATGAGCCAAAATCGGGGTCTGGATGGGGTTAGGCAGAATGATGATGGGGAAAATGGGTAGGAAAGGCGTCAAAACTGGGGTTTTGTACACAAATTGGGGCGTGGTAGAGGGTAGGAGTCGAAAGCGCCAGGATATAATGACCCTCTTGTGCGAGCGGTTTTGGCCAGTAGTTCTACCTAGTAGCGGGAGCGTCAGTCTCGGTCCCTAGGCCCCCGGTCTCGCCTTTGCTCCCGGGCATCATCCACCCGTAGAGGCTGCCCCTTGAGGGCCTGCTCGTTGAGGGCCTGCTTAGCCTTCTGGGCATCCTCATCGTTGGCGAATTCCACAAAGCCGAAGCCCTTCGATCTGCCCGAGTAGCGGTCCATGACTATGTTTAGGGAGAGTATCTCACCATGCTCTGAGAAGAGAGCCCTCAACTCCTCCTCCGTCACGGTGTGTTCCAGGTTGCCGACGTAGAGTTTCTTTGTCATCCTTCCTATTCCTCCTCCATGCCCTTGTCTGGAAAGAGAGGTTCCATCTCGTTGCGTTTGATCAGATAAGCCGTGATCATCAGATGAACTAGATCATGGACGCCCTCCTCCGGATTGTCCGGGAATACGGCAGTAGCATACCACCCGAAGACCGCCAGAAGTTTGGAGTGTCCCCCTGTAATTTCCCATTATTTTGCCCCATTTTATGCCAGTACTCCCAATGACTCAAGCCGATACTCCATGGGTGTTGCGTAGGCTAACACCGAACCAACCTAAAAACGATAGGTGCTTGACCTTCACAATCGAGACCAGTTTACCACGCGGCCGAAAGACTGGCAAGAAGCGAG
>CAZERB010000234.1:0-2349 GCA_964514645.1 uncultured Anaerolineales bacterium | reverse complement strand
TCATATCTGAGAGGAGAAGGGCGTGGTTCACCACGATGATATGAGCCCCCTCCGCTCTACGGCGGGCATGGTAGAAGTAACATTCTCTCAAGAAGGGGCATCTCTCCGGCTCGCAGGGCTCCTGGGCAGAGAGCCTAGCCCAGACTTGCTCCTCTCCCTCCAAGAGGTTCAATTCCACCCTATCGCCGGTCATGGTCGTGGGAAGCCAGACCAGGATCTTAACCAGGAGGCCGATCTCAGGGGCGGTTAGCCCCCCTCGACGCTTCAAGTAAGAGAATTTTCGCAGACAGAGGTAGTTCCCCCGCCCCTTGAGGAGGGCGGCCTGGAACTCCAGAGGTAGGATCTCTTGGAGGTCGGGGATGTCTTTCTTGAAGAGTTGATCCTGGAGGTTGATAGTATTGGTGGAGACGACCACGTGGCGGTCGTTCTCCACGGCGAAATGCACCGCCGGTAGAAGATAGGCTAGAGATTTGCCGATACCGGTACCGGCTTCGATGAGGCGATGCTCCCCCTCGTTAAAGGCCCTGGCCACGGCTTTGAGCATCTCCACCTGCTGGGGACGATACTCATAATGGGGCAGGTACCCTTCTAGGGAACCCCCTTCCTCCAAGGTGGCGCTCAAGGCCTCAACGTCAAGGGGCTTATGGTTGGAGGTGGGCTTGAGTCGCTTCGATTCAACCGTCAGAGGGAAAAGAGGGCTGAGGAGCGCTTCCTGGCTCATCTTGGCTACCAACTGCTCCCGGAGGCTTGCGCCAAAGGTTGCGGCCTTCTCTCGCTCCAGGTCAAGGAAGAAGTGGCGTAACGGCCAATCGCTCCCTAAAGTCAGGCGGTTTATCTCCTGGATAGTTTTGAGATCTAAGCGCAGGGCCCGCTCCCAGAGAGCCCCAAAAACCTCTTTGGTCGTTAGGGCGTCGGCTAGCGCACGATGTTCCTCTTTCTGAGAAACCCCCAGGGTTTGGGCTAGGGCCCCTAAATTATAACTGGGGAGATAGAGGACGAGGCTGGTGGCCAACTCGAAAGTGTCCAGGGCTTGATGGGTGGGAAAGAGGCCATGCTTCCCCAGGAAGGCCAGGTCGAAGGCGATATTGTGACCCACGAGGGGGTGATGCCCTACGAAGCGGGAGAGAGGGCCCAGAAGAGAGGAGAGACTAGGAGCGGAGTCGACCTCCCCTTGACTTATGCCAGTGAGGCGCTTGATATTATAAGGGAGGGGGCGGTTGGGGTTGACCAGGCTGGACCAGGTATCTAAAACCTCCTCTCCACGAAACTTCACCGCTCCGATCTCGATGATACCATCCCGCTCTGGGTCGAGCCCGGTGGTCTCGATGTCCAGGGCTACATATATACGTGACATATCTCCCCTCGCTTACCATTATACAATAGACCGCCTAAATGATAGTAAAGCCCGCCCTGATGATGTGGGCGGGCGTAAAGAAAGGGGTCGCAGGTTTAACCGCTCACCTTCTTCCAGTCGGCAAGGAAACGCTCGATACCTATGTCGGTAAGGGGGTGCTGTATCATCTTTCGGAGCACGGGGTAGGGGACGGTGGCGATATGGGCCCCGGCCAGGGCCGCCTGGGTGACGTGCAGGGGGTGGCGGATGCTAGCAGCGATGACCAGGGTATCGAGATCATAGTATTCGAGTATCTCCACTATATCAGCCAGCACTTCCATACCATCGTGGCCGATATCATCGAGGCGGCCCACGAAAAGGGAGACGAAGGTGGCTCCCGCCTGGGCGGCCAGAAGAGCCTGATTGGACGAAAAGATCAGGGTGGCGTTGGTGCGGATCCCCTGCGCGGCTGCCAGACGCCAGGCTGTCTCCCTATCCATCTCACATTCCCCTTCCCAAGCACAATCGTGACAGATGGTCTCCCGAACCGTTTCCTGGGAAAGGGCATGGATGGCTTTCAGCCCTTCTTCGGTGACCGGTACTTTGATGACCACATGGGGAGACCAACGGGCTATCTTCTCCGCCTCGGCCACCATCCCCTCCGCCTCTTCGCTGGTCACCTCGGCACTGACGGGGCCTTGTACCAGATAACATATCTCCTGGGCCACCTGGCGGTAGTCGCTCCGCCCGGCCTTCATCATTAGGGAGGGGTTGGTGGTCACCCCCCTGATGACGCCCCACTTTACCGCCTCCCTTATCTCCTCGATCTTCGCTGTGTCTAGGTAGATCTCCATGAGATCACAAACCTCCATTAAGATCTTGATTGGCATCAGATGGTAACTTCTGAAGTTTCAACCGTCCGAGATAAACTCGGACGCTACATCGGGCCGAAGGGCTTCTTCTTCCGCCTCCTTGACCGCGCCGATGAAGTCGCGGAAAAGGGGGTGAGGCCGGTT
>CAZERB010000233.1:0-2354 GCA_964514645.1 uncultured Anaerolineales bacterium | reverse complement strand
CCGCCAGGGAGAGATAATCGAAGAGGATCAGGCAAAGGCGATTGAAGAGGCCGGGATCACGGAGGTCTATGTCCGTTCTCCCCTTTCCTGCCAGTTGCGTTACGGGATCTGCGCTCTCTGCTACGGTGGAGACCTGGCCCGAGGAGGTCTCGTTCGCCTCGGAGAGGCGGTGGGTATCGTAGCCGCCCAATCGATCGGCGAGCCCGGAACCCAGCTCACCCTCCGCACCTTTCACACTGGTGGCGTCGCGGAGGGGGAGGATATAACCCACGGCTTGCCGCGCGTGCAAGAGCTCTTCGAAGCCCGAAACCCCAAGGGGCAAGCGATCATCTCCGACATAGATGGGACCGCGCAGATCATCCGCCAGGAGGGGGTGCGTAAGATCCGAGTCTCAGCCACCGAGGTCTTTGAGGACGAGTATCCCATCCCGGGCAACCATAGGATCCTGGTGGAGGATGGGCAAGAGATCGAGGAGGGCACCATCCTCACCCAGAGGGGGAAAGAAGGGTCGCCCGGCTTCAACCAGATAATATCCAGCGAAGGAGGAAAGGTCGTAAGGCGAAAAGGGCTGGTCATCGTCCGCCGCCAAAAATATCTGGAGGAGGAGTATGAGGTAGCCTCTGCGGCTCGCATTCGAGTGGAGAACGGCCAACAGGTTAAAGCCGGAGAGCAGCTGACCGAGGGCTCAAAGAACCCCCATCATGTTCTACGCATCCAAGGTCGAGAAGCGGTCCAGCAATACCTTTTGGAGGAGATCCAGAAAGTTTACCGTTCTCAAGGGGTAAATATCAACGACAAACATATCGAGATGATCGTCCGACAGATGCTTAGCAAGGTGCGGGTCAAGAGCCCGGGGGAGACGGACCACCTCCAAGGCGAACTGGTAAACCGGATTGAGTTTGAAGAGGTCAACCGCCGAGTGGTAGAGAAAGGCGGCAGGCCGGCTACCGCACAGCAGGTTCTTTTGGGTATCACCAAGGCGGCCTTGAACACGGAGAGTTTCCTCGCTGCTTCCTCGTTCCAGCACACCATCAGCGTCTTGGCTAATGCAGCCATTGAGGGGAAGGTGGACGAACTCCGCGGCTTGAAGGAGAACGTAATCATTGGTAAACTGATACCCGCGGGGACGGGATTCCCGACCGAGGAGGAAGAGGCTGCCCCCACGGAGCTGGCCATAGCGGCGACAACCTAAGAGAGAGGCAGAGATGTGATGTTTGAAAGTGAGAATGGCACCGGCGAAGAAAAGGCCCTATCCCCGATGTGGGAGTTTCTGAGCGAAGAGTTCGACTATCGGCGACCCAAGCGGGGGGACATCCTCGATGCCGAGGTGGTTCGTATAGATAAGGATGCGATCATAGTCGATGTCGGGGCCAAGACAGAAGGAGTGGTACCGAGCGAAGATCTGGAGAAACTCGATGAGGGAGTTCGAGCCAGCATAGAAGTGGGGGATAGGGTATCGGTCTACGTCCTACGACCAGAGGGCCCAGATGGGAATCTGATCGTCTCGGTCAACATGGCCCGCACCCTAGAAGACTGGCAGGAGGCGGAGAGATATCTGGAGGAGGGAAAGATCTATGAGGGCACGGTCACCGGCCACAACAAGGGTGGCCTGATCGTGCCCTTCGGCCAGATTCGCGGATTTGTGCCCGCCTCCCAGCTAGTTAACCTGGGTGGAAAGCAAAGCCCTGAATCTCGGATGAACAAAATGGTCCAAATGGAGGGCGCAAAACTCAAATTGAAGGTGATCGAAGTGAATCGGGACCGCCGGCGCCTCATCTTTTCCCAACGAGCAGCCATGCGCCACCTGCGAGAAGAGCAGAAGGAGAAACTGCTTGAAGAGTTGCAAGAGGGGGATATCCGCACCGGGAAGGTGAGCAACCTTTGCGATTTCGGAGCCTTCGTCGACCTAGGGGGAGCCGACGGTCTGATCCACATCTCTGAACTCTCCTGGCAGCGAGTGAAGCACCCTCGGGATGTATTGAAGGTAGGCGACAAACTGGAGGTCTACGTCCTTCGTGTCGACCGAGAGAAGAAGCGGATTGGCTTGAGCCTGAGGAGGCTACAACCCGACCCCTGGACCCTGGCTGATGAGAAATTCTATGTGGGGCAGATCCTGAAGGGTACTATCACCAATGTCGTAAATTTCGGGGCCTTCGCTCGCATCGATGAGGGGGTCGAGGGTTTGATCCATATCTCCGAGCTGTCGGATGAACCGTTCGATGACCCGCGAAAGATCGTTCACGAAGGTGATCTGCTTCCCCTCAAGATCCTCAGCATCGATATCCCTCGCCAGAGGATCGCCTTGAGCCTCAAGCAGGCTCCTACCCTAGAGGAGTTGGAGGGCCGAGAGGCTC
>CAZERB010000232.1:0-2357 GCA_964514645.1 uncultured Anaerolineales bacterium | reverse complement strand
GAGATGAACGCCGAGTTATCGACGGAGTTGCTCCTTACCATCTTTGAGCCCAGTACTGTACTTCACGATGGGGCGGTGATAATTCGGGAAGACCGGGTGTTGGCCGCGGCTTGTGTCCTTCCTCTCAGCGAGAGCATGAGAGTGGAGCGGGGGTTAGGGCTGCGCCACCGGGCGGCGGTGGGGGTCACGGAGCAGAGCGACGCCTTGGCTATCGTGGTCTCGGAGGAGACGGGGATCATGTCCCTGGTGAGGCATGGAAGGATGATCCGTCATTTAGATGACGCGCGCCTGCGGAAGGTTCTGCAGGCCTTCTACAGGCTCCAGCCGAAGGAGAGACCACGCTGGTTCTCCTGGCAGGGGAGGGGGGAAGGGTGAGGCGTTCTCTTCTCACCGAACTGAGTTCGGCACTCATAGCCCTCATTTTGGCCCTCACCATCTGGGTGGTAGCCATGAGGGAGCAAAACCCCATAGTTCAGGAGCGCTTTCCCCAAGCGATACCCATCGAGGTGAAAAAAATAGGGGAGGATCTGGTGATCATGGGAGGTTTCCAGGAGGAGGTAACCCTTCTGGTTCGAGCCCCCCAGAAAGCGTGGGGTGATCTGGGGGCAGAGGATTTTTACGCTTACATTGACCTGGCCAATTTGGGGGTAGGAACCCATGAGGTGCCGGTCAAAGTTCAGCATCCAGGGGCGGTACGGGTAGTAGAAAAGTCGCCCGATGTAGTATCCATCACTTTAGATAAGGTGGCCGAAAGACGGTTTAGGGTGGGGGTGAATATTTTGGGAGAAGTGCCGGTAGGGTACAAATACGGAGTCCCTGTAGTCACCCCTTCGCAGGTGGCGGTTAGCGGGCCTCAGAGTTTGGTGGATCAGGTGGAGGCGGTGGTCATCGATCTACAACTTCGGGGGGAGAAGGCTACTATAGAGAGGGCTTTTGAGCCCTGGCCCCAGAACAGGATAGGGGGTACAGTTTCTGGGGTGGAGATCAGCCCCCCTCAGGTGATGGTGCAATTGCCCATTGAGCAGGAGTCGGGCTACCGGGATCTATCGGTGAAGGTGGTCCCCCAGGGAACGGTGGCCTCTGGCTATTGGATTAGCGATATCAGGGTGGACCCCTCTACGGTAACCGTCTATGGGGACCCTCAACGGGTAGGCCAACTTTTGGGGTTTGTGGAGACGGAGCCGGTGGATGTGGAGGGTGCCAAGACCAACCTAACCCGTTCGGTAGCCCTCGTCCTCCCAGAGGATATATCACTTTTGGGGGTGGGGAGGGTCTTGGTTCGCATCTCTGTCTCTCCTGTCTTGGGAGGCCAGACGATCCGGGTCTCGCCGACCTTGCAAGGGTTGGCTCCCGGGTTAGGGGCCACTGTATCGCCGGAGACGGTAGAGGTTATCCTTGCTGGTCCCCTGGCCGATCTGTCGGCTCTCCAGGCGGGGGATGTGCAAGTGCTCTTGGATCTCCTCGATTTAGGGCCGGGCACATATAAGATCTCACCTCAGGTTGTGAAACCGGATTCCCTGGAAGTGCAGAGTATCGTCCCCGATCAGTTGGAGGTGGTGATAACCGCGTTATGAAGCCCCTAGTGGCCATAGTAGGGCGGCCGAATGTAGGGAAATCCACCCTCTTCAACCGTTTGGTGGAGGAGCCGCGGGCCATAGTGGAGGATGTGCCAGGAACTACCCGCGACCGCCTCTACGCTGACGCTGTGTGGGGAGGAATGGCCTTTACCCTCATCGATACTGGAGGGCTCGTCCTTTGGAGTGAGGATGAGCTGACTATGCAGGTGAGGAGACAGGTGGAGTTGGCCATGGCCGAGGCGGAGGCGATCCTCTTCATGGTGGATGTGACAGAAGGGCTCACTGCCGGGGATGAGGAGATCGCGGGACTTTTGAGGCTTTCCCAGAAGCCGCTCTTCTTGGTAGTCAACAAAGCGGATAACGAGGCTCGACGGTTGGCGGCTACGGAGTTCTATAACCTGGGTCTGGGGGAGCCGTATCCCCTCTCTGCTCTCCATGGTACGGGAACGGGGGATCTTTTGGATGCCTTGGTGGCATCCTTTCCTCCCAGGGAAGAGGTCGAGGAGGCAGAAGGGGTACGGGTGGCCATCGTGGGGCGTCCCAATGTGGGCAAATCCTCGCTCCTCAACGCCCTTTTGGGCTGGGAGCGGGCCATAGTGAGTGAAAGCCCGGGGACCACGAGAGATGTTATCGATACCCAGATAAATTGGGATAGTCAACCGGTGACCCTTCTCGACACCGCAGGGATCCGGCGTCGGGGACGGGTGCAGAGGGGGGTGGAGCACTATAGCGTGTTGCGGGCTCTGCGGGCTATACAGAGGGCCCATGTAGTGGTTTTGC
>CAZERB010000231.1:0-2361 GCA_964514645.1 uncultured Anaerolineales bacterium | reverse complement strand
AAACCCGTTTCAACTCCAGTATGGGGGTGGGGTGGTCATCCACACGAAGGTCTATAACGCGGTCGCTGAAGCCCCCATACCCTCCCTTCTCCCGCACCACTAAGAGCCCCGCTGACTGCTGCCCTCGCCTATCTCCGCCCTCTTCCTGCCCCGCCAGAAGGGCAGCCACAAGTCGATCGGCCAATTCCCCTTCTCTTTCCTCGAAAGCCTTGGCCATGGCCTCCACCGTCTCTTGTCCCACCAAGATGTTGCCCTGGCAGGTGTACCCCTGGCCAACTATATGCCCCGCCCAGGGAAGACACTCTGAGCCGGTGAAGGCGAAGGCCCCTCCCTGGCTGTCCACCACCCCCAACTGCCGGTGTTCCCGTCCCTCATCGGCCCCGATCAGTCGCTTCACCACCTCTTCGGCGGAGAGGCCCTGCTCCAGAAGCCTCAGCCCCTGGGGGCCGTAGGAGGCGTTAGCCCAGGCCTGGGTAGCCACAGCCCCCGCCTTCGCCTCGGCCCAGGAAACCACCGCCGCGGCAGCCAGGAACTTCGACTGCACCGCCACGCCCCATTCATCCTTTAGAGGATCATAGGCCACGATGGAGAAGGTGGATGGCCCCCCAGAGGGGGACGAAGATCGCATCGTTCACCTCCATGGTGAAGATTATAACATGCTGGAGAGAAGAGGAGCAAAGGGCCAGAGAGCGAAATATGGGAGTATGAACTTACCGAGACAGACCAAATCCAAAGCCAGAAAAGTGAGGTAGAAGAGGGCGAGAACCATCCACTCCGCGGCATACTCAAGAGGTGCTCTAGGGCGAGCGAGGGGGAGAATTAGGGAAGCGAGCCTGGCCAGGAGCCTTGCCCACTCCCTCAACCCCAGGGCGAAGAATAAGCCTATCGGTATGAGGGCCGGGAAGAGGTACCTACCTTGATGCTGGACAAACTTAAAATTGTACCAGGCATGAGAGGCAGCCACCAAGAGGAGTATCAAAAGCAAGATAGATAACGCCCATCTTTGGCGAGGGGTGAGCGTTTCGGAGCCCCGCGATAACCCCTTGATATAGATGCCTACCCCTAATAGGGCAGCCAGGCTTACCAAGAAAAGGAGATCATATATCCTGGAATCGACGAGCACCCCCATCCAGCCGAAGATAGCCCAAAAACTCTTAAAGGAGAGGATAAAGAAATCCTTGACCACCTTGCCCGCTCCATATCCGGCGAGCCATTCTGCGGTGGTGGGCTGGCCCACTACGATGGAGTCATGGCGCGCCCAGCCAAAGATATCGAACCCCCCGTAAACTAGGCCGTTACGTAGAAACCACCAAGCGGAGAGGGCCAAGCCCAGGCCAAAGATGAGGCCCAGAGGGCGGAGGGTCGATTTGCCCTTTTGCCGGAGATAGAGGGCGGCCACCAGGATAGAGGCTATCGCCGGGGCGTATATGGTGGTCTTGGTGAGAAGGGCCAGGGCCAAAAGGAGACCGAGGGAGAGTGTCCTCTCTCTTTTCAACCCTTCCCTCATGGCTAAAAGGCACTGCCAGACTATCAGGGCCAGAATCATTTCCCCCAAGGTGTCGTTATTTATAGCGGCGCTCATGGCGATATGCATGGGGAGGGTGGCTATGAAAGACGCGCTGGCCAGGGGCAAAAAGTCGCTCTCAGGGAAGACCTCTCTTACGGCTAAGTACGATACGACTAGAAGCGCGCCACCCTGCAAAAGAGAGAAAATTCGCAAGACTAAAACCTGCTGAGCCAAGGTCAAGGCTTTAGTTGCCAGATAGATGGGAACGGCCAAGAGGTAATAAAGGGGAGGCTGGTGGAACTCGTACCTGACAGGGGCTATCGACATCTCAGGGGGGAACTGAGCGGCCTTTATCTCCTCCAAATATTCATGGGGGTAATCGCCCATCTGAAGGACGGGGAAGCGGCCCTTTTCGGCCAGGTAGGCGATATAGTTATAATGGGCTGGCTCGTCGGGGGCCTCCCAAGTAGGGGTCTGGAGGGCGTAAAGCGCCCCCACCACGAGATAGACTATTACAATGAAAGCCAGCCCGAACCGTCTTATCATAGTGAGAATGTAGGGGAGGCTTGCCCTGGCTGTAGTGGGCCAGGGGGCCTTCCCTCCCGCACCACTTTGTTCCTGTTTATTATTGGCCCCTCATGCTCCTAGCCTCGCCCGCTCCTCCTCTACTATCCCCTCGTCCAACTTTTGGAAGAGAGGCTTGGGCCTTCTCAACGCCTGGCCCGCAGAGAGTGCACTCGACGCCCAGGCCACTTTAGCCGTCCCTGTGTCGGGATAGTGTACTATGGGCGGCTCATATACCAGGGCAGTATGGCTCTTCCCCTCTTCCTGGAAGGTCTCGACCCACTGCTTTC
>CAZERB010000230.1:0-2363 GCA_964514645.1 uncultured Anaerolineales bacterium | reverse complement strand
GCGCAGGGAATCGCACGGAGAGCGAGAAGGTCAAGATCAACGTCATCCCCAAGAAAGAAGAGCAACTAAAGATAGAAGAGTCCCTTTGGATGAATAGGGAACGAGAGAGGTTCTTGTGAGAATCCTAGTCACCAACGATGACGGCATCGATGCTCCCGGCCTTCGGACTTTGGTCGTAGCCCTGCGAGAGGCGGGGGAGGTAGTAGTGGTGGCGCCCGACCATAACTGGTCGGCCGCCGGCCTCACCAAAACGATGCATAAGCCGCTGCGGCTAAGCAAGGCTCGCTTTCCCGATGGCTCCATAGCCTATATCACCAACGGAGCCCCCTCCGATTGCGTGGCTCTGGCCCTCTTAGGGATCCTACCCCAGCCTCCGGATCTGGTGGTCTCCGGGATCAACTTGGGGGCCAATATGGCCAATGACATCCTCTATTCCGGGACCGTGGCCGCGGCTATGGAAGGGGTAATCTCCGGCATCCCCTCTTTAGCCGTCTCCCTGGATACCTTTGGGGAGGAGGCGGATTGCACCTATGCAGCCCAGTTCACGGCCCGGCTGGTGTGCCAAATGGGAGAGAAGGGCCTACCCCCAGGAGTTCTCCTCAACGTCAACGTGCCTTACTTACCTCCCTCAGAGATAGTCGGGGTGGAGATCACCCGTCTGGGGAGAAGGCTTTATAAGGACGCTCTCGTAGAGCGACGGGATCCCCGGGGCCGCAGTTACTACTGGATCGGCGGGGAGAGGCCGGGCGGGGTGGTTGAAGAGGGAACCGATATTTGGGCTTTAGCCAACAAAAGGATATCGATCACCCCCCTCCAACTAGATATGACCGATCACTCCCTCATCGCTGAAATCAAAAAGTGGGAGATCAAGACCTAACAGATGGACCTCTGGGAAGTTATCGAGAGAAGATACAGTCTCCGCGATTTCGATCCCTCCCGGGATGTGGCTCCCGAAGATGTGGAGAAGATGTTGCGGGCGGCGATTAGGGCTCCCTCGGCGGGGAACCTACAACCCTGGTTCTTCGTGGTGGTGAGGGATCAAAAGAAGAAGGAGGCCTTGGCTCGGGCCGCCTTAGATCAGGACTTCATCGCCCAGGCTCCGGTGGTAGTGGTCGTCTGTGCCGACCCCGGCCGCTCGGCGATGCGTTACGGTGGGCGAGGGATGAACCTATACTGCCTCCAAGATACCGCTGCGGCCACGGAGAACCTGTTACTCGCCGCGGTAGCCTTGGGGCTAGGGGGCTGCTGGGTAGGAGCCTTCCAAGAAGAGGAGGCCGCACGAGCCCTCGACCTCCCCTCCCATCTTAGGCCAGTAGCCATCGTGCCCTTGGGGTACCCAGCCTGGCCTCCGGCGGGCAGGACACCTCGGCGGGACCTTAAAGAGGTGCATGCGTTCGCATCCTGAGGATGCTTCCTTCAGACCCTGAGGGGTCTTCAGGACCCGAAGGGCAGCATCCGAAGGACGAGACGATATAAAGCCTGGACAAGGTCTCGGCAGTCATGTCGTGAGGATCGCCATAGAAAGACAGATAACTTCTCTCAGAGAGGAGAAAAATGGCCAAGACCAAGTACGCTTTCTTTGAAGGTCGGATCGTGCCCATCGAGAGGGCGAAGGTGAGCATCATGACTCACGCCTTCAATTATGGCACCGGCTGCTTCGAGGGGATACGCGCCTATTGGAACGACGAAGAGGAGGAACTATACGTCCTCAAGATGCGAGAGCATTACGAGCGCCTCCACCGCTCCTGTCACATCCTCACCGTCTCCCTGCACTACGATGTGGATACCCTTTGCGACATCACCCTCGAACTCTTGCGCAAAGAGGGATTCCGCGAGGATGTCTACATCCGGCCCCTAGCCTATAAGAGCAGCGAGGGGATCGGCGTGAGGCTCCATGACCTCGAAGATGCCTTCGCCATCTTCGCCACCCCCTTCGGCAAATATATCGAGAGGGAGGAGGGAGCCAAAGCCGGGGTCTCCTCCTGGCGACGGGTAAGCGACAACGCCATCCCTGCCAGAGCAAAGATCACCGGTTCTTATGTAAACTGCGCTCTCATCAAGACCGATATGGTGATGAAGGGGTTCGATGAGGCGATCGTCCTGGCCGAGGACGGCCACGTTGCCGAGGGGAGCGCGGAGAACCTCTTCATCGTCCGAGATGGAAAACTGATCACCTCGCCCATAACGGAGGATATATTAGAGGGGATAACCCGCATTGGGATGATGGAGTTGGCCCGAAACGAACTGGGGATAGAGGTGGTAGAGAGGCATATAGACAGGAGCGAACTCTACGTGGCGGAGGAGGCTTTCTTCTGCGGCACGGGTGTCCAGATCGTGGCCATCGCCTCCATAGACCACCGCAC
>CAZERB010000229.1:0-2368 GCA_964514645.1 uncultured Anaerolineales bacterium | reverse complement strand
CCCTGACTAAGCGTTGTCATGTGTGCATTGGCTTCAACTCTTCTCTCGTCTGCGGCAGGGTGGACGGGAGAGGCCAAGGGGTGTATAATTGGCCATAAAAAAGGAGGGTAGATGATGAATATCTTCAACCGTGTAGTGATGGTGATCCTCTTGCTCCTGGCTTTGGCCGTATCGGTGGTCTTCACTATCATCCCCGTTCACCTGCTTGATGTGGTGAGCAAAGCAACTAGACTCCTATGGACCCAGTCGGTAGAGATGGCCCCTCTCGTTTTCGTCCTCATAGGGATAGCGTTCATCATGCTTTGGTTCTTGCTCCTGGTGCTGGAATTGTGGCGGCCCCCTAAGAGGACGGTGAGAGTGGAGAAGGTGAGCGGGGGGCAGGCGGAGATGACTGTGGATGCCATCGCCCAGAGGGTGGTCTACCGGGTGGATCAGATGGCCGATGTGGTGACCGTGAAGCCCCGCATCCATGCCGGGCGGAGTGGAGTGGATATCGACCTCGACCTGGAGACTACCCCAGACATAGATGTGCCCACCAAGACCGAGGAGGTCTGCGCCGCAGTGAAGGATGTGATCGAGGAGCGGATGGGGTTGAGGCTAAATCGGATCCGGGTGAAGGTGAGGCACGCTCCCTACGCTGAAGGGTAGAGAGCCAATGGAGTTGGAGGAGGCGAAGGGGGTCATCGAGGCGCTCCTCTTCGTGGCCGGGGAGCCGGTCACCTTAGAACAGTTGATGCGCACGCTGGAGGTGGAGCGAGAACTGGTAGAGGAGGCACTCCGCTCTTTAGCCCAGGAGTACGAAAGGCGGGGGTTGCGGATCCAGCGGGAAGGGGATGAGGTCCAGATGGTCACTGCCCCGGAGTGTGCGCCTTATGTGGAGCGCTTCTTGGGCCTCCAGTTCTCAGGGACACTCTCCACCGCGGCCCTGGAGACCCTGGCCATAGTGGCCTACAGGCAGCCGATCACCAGGGCCCAGGTGGAGGAGATCCGGGGCGTGAACTGCGAGGGGGTGCTACGCAATCTGGTGGCCCGGGGTTTGGTGGAGGAGTTGGGCCGCCTGGATAGGGCGGGACGCCCTATCCTCTACGGTACCACCTTCGAGTTCCTCCAGTATTTCGGCCTTTCGGATCTGAAGGAATTGCCCAAAGTGGAGGAAGCCGCTGATTCGTAGAGGATAGATTAAGAGTGTCTTTGCCTTCGACCATAACCGTAGACGGCCCGGCCGCTTCGGGAAAGAGCACCATTGGAGGACTCCTGGCGGAAAGGTTGGGCTATCTCTATTTCGATACCGGGGCCCTCTACCGGGCCATCACCTGGTTAGCCTTGGAGAGGGGGGTTGCCATCGGTGACGAAGAGGCGATAGTGGCCCTGGCCCAGGCTGCCCAGATCACCATCACCAAGCCCACAGTCCAAGATGGACGACAGTACACAGTCTATGCCGATAGCCGAGATATAACCTGGGAGATACGATCTCCGGAGGTGGATAGTCACGTCTCGCCCGTTTCGGCCTATCCCGGTGTCCGGAAGGCCCTCAAAGCGACGCAGAGGCAGATAGGCGAAGGAGGGCAAGTGGTGATGGTGGGGCGGGATATCGGGACGGTGATCTTGCCCCACGCCGATCTCAAGATATATCTCGATGCCTCCCTAGAGGTGCGAGCCCAACGGAGATATAAAGAGCTTTTGACCCGGGGCGAGGAGGCCTCTTACGAAGATATCTTGGCCGATATGCGATGCCGGGATGAGATAGACAGCCACCGCCTGGCGGCCCCCTTGAGGCCTGCCAAGGATGCTATCATCATCAATACCGATCACCTATCCATCGAGGAGGTATTTGGTCAGGTGATGGCTCAAGTGGAGAAGTGGCGGCCCCTGGAAGAGGGGTGAAGGGAGATGCTCTTTCATCGCTTTGCCAAGTTGATATTGCGAGGCCTTATGGCCATCCTTCTCGATTATGAGGTCGTGGGGCTGGAGAATGTGCCCCGAAAAGGTCCCCTCATCGTGGCCATCAACCATATGAACTTCCTGGATCCCGTCATGGCCACGGTTTTCATCCCCCGCGACATCGTGAGCATGGCCAAGGCCGAACTCTTCGGCTCTCCTGTGGTAGGGTTGGTCTTCAGGCTCTATGGTGCCTTCCCGGTGCGTCGGGGGGAGATAGATCGGACGGCCCTTAGGAAGGCGATGGCCGCGTTGCAAGAGGAGAAAGCGCTTCTCATGGCTCCGGAGGGGACTAGGGGCGGCGATTGGCGGCTAATGAAGGCCCGCGATGGGGTGGCCTACGTGGCTCTCCAGGCCTCTGTCCCCATTCTGCCTGTGGCTATCTCTGGGTCGGAGCGGTTCTGGAAGGAGTTAGCCAGGCTGCGTCGTA
>CAZERB010000228.1:0-2368 GCA_964514645.1 uncultured Anaerolineales bacterium | reverse complement strand
CACCCTCACACAGCACCCCTAGGAGCGAGGTATTGGAGGAGAGGAGCCCAAGGGAAGCCTTCCCCTTGGGCCTGACAATGCACCCGAAGCAGGCCGCAGAGTTGTTAGCCGCGTGGAGGAACTCTCAGAGGCGCGACGCAGACTTCCGGAATAGGTGTGCGGAAGGATCCAAAAATTAGGCCGTAGTTGGCTCCGGGCCCGAGGAGCGGAACCTACAACCCATGACTCACCCATGCCATTCTTGCATGAGATGACCAGAGTCCGCCTCCGGCGATCGGTTTGATCTCGTCACAGAACAACAGGTCTTTCATGGTTTCCTCTCAGACCTTGGCTTCCATGACTAACACGAAGCGCGCGCAGACCGATTCCGCGTTACTTCATCACCACGGGGAAGGTGGTGCCCGTGAGGACCTCGGGGGGCATCACTCTGTGGGGCATAATGGCCTCTATAGCGGGGGCGCTGACCATGGGAGGCGTCGCTTGGCTACTCCTGCCACTGAGAAATGCCGCCACCTTGGTCTCCATACTTCTTCTGGCTTCCACTAGCGGTCTTTTTGGGTTCCCTTTTCGACAGCCTTCTAGGGGCTACGCTTCAAGCCATCTATCTTTGTCCTCAGTGCCGGCTGGAGACAGAGAGGGCCCTTCACCGTTGCGGCTGCCAGACCACTCATATCCGTGGCTGGCGTTGGTTTAACAACGACCTAGTCAACCTCGGCAGTTCGCTTTGGGGCGCTATCGTAGCCTCTCTTCTACATTCCTCAGGATGCCGAATGCACTAGCCTTTGCCCCCTTAGCCTAAAAGAGAAAAGAGGAGCCAAAATGCTCCTCTCTAATGCCTAATATCGCTCCATCTACTCTGAGCGTAAGGTGAGGCCACCCAGCCCCATCCGTACCTTGATAATCAGGGCGTTCTCGGCCTCCTCGAAGGCATCGTTCACGTACTCTTTCTCTTCCAACCTGCGGAAGCCGTAGATATCCGTATCTGATACCGCTTCTTCTAGTATGACCTTTGTTCCTGTTGATTCAGGCACGGTGATGGTCACTTGGCTGATCCCGGTTTCGATCCTCACCTCGGCCGAACGGTTGAGCGGTCCGGCGAAATCGAAGGTGTAGCGGCCGAGGCCGCTCTTGAAGGTCATCTCCTCGAAGTTAGCGTACCCCAGCCCCAGGAGATCGAACTCCGAGGCTCCGGTCTCGATCTCTATCCTCTCCAACTCTTGGGGGTTCGGTTCCTCGAAGGAAACGGTGCTCCTGGCGGCGCCGGTGCGCATCTCTAGGTTCGCCAGGCGCAGCCCGCTCAAATCGAAATCGCCACTGAAGGCCCCGGCCTCGATACGCAGCGACAAAGGTATCTCCTTTGTCAGCCAGACCTCCCAGTCGTTGCGCACCCTCTTGGTGGGTAGGACCTTGATCTCTGCCCCTAGCCGAGGGCTTATCTCCACCCTGGCTTTGCCGGCAGTCGAGGAATATTCCGTCTCCGGCTCCAGTCGGTCTACGTTGTAGGTGACCTCTCCCTCCAAGAGTTCGGTGGCGCCAGACTTCATCTGGAAGTTGGCCGCGCCGAAGCGGAGAAGCACCTCTGCGCTCTCAGCGTCGCCCAGGGGGACGAGGAGTTCCTTGGTGCGCAGTTCGCCCACCTCCAGTTTCGGTAATCCGGGGAGGGAGGAGATATCGCAGGCCACAAGGAAGAACGCTCCTAAGATAAGCGGTATCAAGACCTTTCTCATATTAATCCCCCTTCCTTAAAGCAGTTTACCATCATGTGTATTAATACGCAAAGCCGCGAGGAAAGTTTCGCGGCTCCATAGGCTTGGTGCTAATAGATGTGTCATCGAGGTTCGACTTCGGTCAACTCCTCCTCGCAAACAGAGAGTCGGCTCTTTCCCGCTTGCTTGGCTCTCAGCAGCGCCTTATCCGCGGCGTCGACTAGGGCTTTGGCGCTATCGGCGTGATGAGGGTAGGTGGCTACCCCAAGGCTGATGGTTATCCGACCGATGGTCTGGCCAGCCTGCGTTGAGAAGCGATGTTCCCTGACCTCTTCTAGGAGCCTCTTGGCGAGGAACTCGGCTCCCTCTGTCCCTGTCTCCGGCAGGATGATGGCAAACTCGTCCCCGCCATAACGAGCCGAGGTGTCGGCCCGCCTAGTCACCTTGGACATCAGTCGGGCCAACTCCATCAAGAGATCATCCCCTGCTAGGTGGCCGTAAAGGTCGTTATAGGCCTTCAAATCGTCGATATCGAGGATGACAAGGGAGATCGAGCGGTGGTACCGTTCGCTCCGCTGGATCTCCTTCTCTAGCGTCTCATAGAAGTAACGGAGGTTGTAGAGGCCGGTGAGGCCATCGGTGATGGCCAACCGCTGGGTCTC
>CAZERB010000227.1:0-2390 GCA_964514645.1 uncultured Anaerolineales bacterium | reverse complement strand
AGGCGCTGCTTGCGGCTTACAACGCTCGGCCCAAGTGGTGGGCGCCCATCGCCTATGAGGAGGAGTTCCCCACCCTCAACGACATCACCTGGATCAAGACAGGGGGCATCGGGGATTTGCCCACGGTGAGCGAGGGGGCGGCCTACACCGAACTCTCCTGGAGCGACAACGAGGAGACCGCCTCTTTTGTCAAGAAGGGGGGTTATATCGGCATCACGCTGGAGGTGATAGACCGGGACGATGTGGGGGCCGTGCGGCGTATCCCGCGGGAGTTGGGACAGGCTGCCTGGCGGACGCTCTCTCAATTGGTGAGCAACCTCTTCACCAGCAACTCGGGGACAGGCCCGGTGCTCTCAGACGGCTACAACCTCTTCGATGCCACCAACCATAAGAATCTGCGCACGGCGGCGCTTTCGGCCCCGGAATGGGACGCCGTCATCCAGGCGGTCTATAAGCAGACCGAGCCCACCAGCAACAAGCGATTGGGGGTGAGACCTAAGTACCTCTTGGTGCCCATCGAGTTGGAGAAGACCGCCTTGCAGATCATGCTCTCCGAGGGGGAGCCGGCGACGGCCAATAACGAGGCTAACGTCCGCCGGGGCTCAGCGGAGGTGATTGTGGTGCCGGAGTGGACGGATGCCAACGACTGGGCCGCGGCCTGTGACCCCTCGGAGGTGGAGGGGGTCTGCATAGGCCACCGGTTCGGGAAGGAGCCGGAACTCTTCATCGCCGATGAGCCAGCCATAGGCAGCATGTTCACCAACGATGAGATGCGGATCAAGTGCCGCTTCATCGTGGCTGTGGGGATCGGAGATTACCGGGCTCTGCATAAGAATAACGTAGCGTAGGAAGGGACTCTCCTTTCCTCTGGGGTGGCGGGGCGCGGCGCCCAATATGGCTTCTCTCGATGAGGGCCGCGCCCCGCCGAAGAGGTAGCAGGCTGCCAGGGGTGGAGGGGCCGATGCTGGTGCCAATTATCTAGAGCTCTGGTGTATCGCTTTGAGGGCCTCTAGGATCGTCTTCGTCTCGGTCACATAAGCGAAGCCTAGGGCCAGATTCTTCAGCGAGGCTAGATGGAGTTCCTCGTTGATAGAACCGGTGGCATCGAGGAGAAAGAAGAGACGATAGTCGCGGAAATAGGCGTCTCGGGCGGTGGATTCGCAGCAGAGGTTGGTCATTATTCCGGTGAGAACCAGGTCTTCCACTTTGAGACAGCGGAGGATCATCTCCAGGTCGGTGTTGTAGAAGGCGCTGTAGCGATGTTTGTAGACGACCTTTTCTTTGGGCAAGGGCGAGAGGGCAGGGTGCACTTGGGCTTCCTCTGTCCCCTCGACACACATCCCTTCCCACCACCATCCCATGATGCCCACATCGATCCTATCCGGGTGATGGATGTGGGCGGCGTATATCACCGGCCGTCCCGCCTCGCGGAAGGCAGCGATGAGTTGCTGGAGACGGGGGATGATGGCCAGGCCTCCTTGGGTGAAGGTGGGACTCTCGGGGTCCAGGAAGAACCTCTGCATGTCGATCACCAAGAGGGCCGATTTCTCTACGTTCAACTTCATCTTGTGCGTGTTGTAGGGGGCTATGGCCAGTTGCCACTCCTTGGATTTCTGGTCCAAGGTTTCCGGGGTTACATAATACGCCATCTAACACCTCCTCATAAATTTAGAGCCATCCCATTGAGTTGGGATGGCTCAGGGCCTAAGCATAACTCAGAGGCAAGGTTAGCAGAAAGAGGGTTTTCTGTCAAAAGAGGTTCAAGGCTGGTAAGTCAAATCAAATAGAAGGTACAGGGAGGTAGAGATGCAAATAGCAGCACACAAGACGTTGACAACTGATGGAGCGGTGAAGAGCGGGCCGGGGGCATTGGTGGCAGTGGCCCTCACCGGAGGCACAGATGCGGCGACGGTTGTCCTCTATGACAACACGGCGGCCTCGGGGACGGTGCTTTGTACTCTGAAGGCGGCGGCCAATGGTAGCATCGTATTCGCGCCGGCCTTGCCCTACGCCTTCGCCAAGGGCTGCTACGCTGACCTGACGGGCACGGGGCCGGAAGTGACGGTGGTGTACTTGTAGGGCAGGCACAGCCCTACATCTTTCTTTGCTTTGCCAAGGGCTAAGGTAGTCACGCTAGGGGGGGTAGCCCAGGAAGAGAAGGTACGGCTGCTCTAGGCCCTTCGTGATCTGGCTGAAGATGTCGCCGATGGAGGGGCCTAGGAGGGCGAGGAGGAAGATGACGGCGATGGAGCAGACGAATAGGAGGAAGACGATGGCCAGGATGATTAAGGAGATAATGACGCAGGTTATGGCCATCCCCCTTTCTTGCTTGCCCTCCTCGGCCCCTGGCCTGCCACCCCGGCCTGGTACGCCTTGGGGCAGGTGTGCCA
>CAZERB010000226.1:0-2411 GCA_964514645.1 uncultured Anaerolineales bacterium | reverse complement strand
TATGAAAAGTCGCTCCTTCTCCCGGCCTCGCCGGCGATGGAGCGACCGCGCCAGTTTCACCTTCTCATTGGCCAGGCTGGTAATCAAAGGTCACCTCAGGAGACTGACCTGGCTGTCTCCACCAACCGGGCGAAGGCTTGGCTATCTCTCACTGCCAGATCGGCTAACATCTTCCGGTCCAACTCCACCCCTGCCTTCCTCAACCCAGCCATGAAACGGCTGTAAGAGAGCCCCTGCTCCCTGGCTGCGGCGTTAATCCTCTGTATCCAGAGGCGCTTGAAATCCCTCTTCCGCCTCCGCCGGTCGCGATAGGCGTAGGTGAGGGATTTCAACATAGCCTCATGGGCCCGCCTATAGAGGGAATGCCTGGTCCCATACTGCCCCTTGGTAAGTTTGAGGACTTTCTTGTGGCGTCTGCGGGCCTTAGGCCCGCCCTTAACCCTAGGCATCTTTACCCCTTCTTGAGATAAGGCGCTAGTCGCTTCACTCGCTTTATTTCGCCCCCCGCTTCCAGGGGGATCGTCTTATCGAAGAGCCGTTTCACCTGTTTTCGCTTCTTACGGCGGAGGTGGCTCCTCCCTAACTTCAGGCGGCGTATCTTGCCCGAGCCGGTGATCTTGAACCTCTTGGCTGTGGCTTTATGGGTCTTTATCTTAGGCACTTGATCCCTCTTCTCTCATGGTAACGGGCGCCCGAGGCGCCCGTCCAAAATAGATCGCCCCGAAGAAGCCTATTTTTCGCTAGCCGGGGAGAGGATCATCAACATGCTCCGACCATCCATCTTGGGATACTGCTCCACGCTGGCCATATCACCTAGTTCTTCGGCCAGCCCTTGCAACATCTCCTTCCCTATCTCGGGGTGACTGCCCTCCCTACCTCTGAAAAGCACTCGCACCTTCACCTTGCAACCCTTGGCCAAGAAGTCGCGTATCCTCTTCGCCTTGAGATCCCTATCGTGGTGGCCGGTTTTGGGGCGCAGGCGAATCTCCTTTATCTCCACCCGTTGGGCCTTGCGCGCCTGCTTCTCCCTCTTGGCGCGCTCATAGATATACTTGCCATAATCGATGAGGCGACAAACGGGGGGAGCAGCCTGGGGAGCGACCTCCACCAGATCGAGATCCCGTTCCCTGGCGATGGCCAAGGCCTGAGAGAGGGGAACTACCCCCACTTGCGTACCCGACTCATCGATGAGCCGAACTTCCTCAGCCCTGATCGCCTCGTTGATGCGTTGTTTCTTTGCTATGTTGGTCACCTCAGTGCGCGGCACTCGTGCACTGTCTCAGATTCCACCTCCTACACCAGAAAGAACGGGGTCGGCTCCCGGGAGGAACGGCCCCAGTTTGTGGCTTGTATGGCAAAATATATCATATTTGACACGAATAGTCAAATGCTTTACTGTCGCCAGAATGAGACGTGGGCATATTCAAGGATGTACCCTACAATTCAGAAGGAAGCGCCAAGGCCTCCTTTTCGCTATCTCATCTGCCCGGATGCCGATGCGAGGCATGATTTCTATCCCCCCTGGATCCACCTCCGCCGCCTCTTCGATGAAAAGTAGGTCGCTTTGGCAGAGGTCAAGGCCATTGAGGCTTCGGTCGATGGCTAGGGCCTGGCAGAGTTTCCCCGGCCCGTTGGTCAGTTCCCCCTCTGGACGGAAACGGCGATTCCGACGCATGTATTCGACCCCCTCTTTAGGCCGGATCCCTCTGATGAGAACCGCGGCGGGAAAGCCCACCCTATCTGTAACCACGTTTAGACAGTGGTACATCCCGTAGATGAAGTAGATATAGGCGTGGCCCGGCGGCCCGTACATAACTTCCGTGCGGGAGGTCCTGCCCCGCGAAGCGTGACAGGCTCTGTCCTCCTCCCCGATGTAGGCCTCCGTCTCCACGATGAGGCCGCTCAACCGCTCGCCATCTATAACCCGCACCAACCGCTTGCCCAAAAGTTTCCCCGCCACCTGTAAAGTGTCACGAGCGTAAAAGTCGCGGGCTAACCTACAAGACGACAACTTATCCCCCCGCCACCGGAAGAAAGATGAAGAGGGTATCCCCTTCGCTCACCGGGGTCTTCTCTACCTCATCTAACTTTACTTGGTGGTCGTTCAAGAATAAAGCGTAGGGGAAATCGATCTCCCGCCCGTAGAACTCATGCTGGAAACGGGGATAGCTATCGGCCAGGGAAGAGAGAAGGTTGGTGACAGTAGCGCCCTCCGGCAACTCCAAGGCCACCTTCCTCTCACCCACCGCGCTTCGGAGGGGCTCCCCTAATTTCACTGTGACTCTCATTAGAGATGCCCTTGCACTATTGGTAGTCGTAGAAGCCTCTGCCCTTCTTCCGCCCTAGATGTCCCGCGGTGACCATGCGGCGCAAAAGGGGTGGGGCCGCATAGCGGCTATCTTTGAACTCCC
>CAZERB010000225.1:0-2433 GCA_964514645.1 uncultured Anaerolineales bacterium | reverse complement strand
GCGAACTGGATCGCTTCCCCTCGGTCGCCGATGCGCCAGAAGTCGGTGCCTTCCTCTCGCCCCGCTTTTATGCACCCTTGCGCGATCTCTTCCATTATGGCCTTCAGATCCTCGGTTCTAGGGTCCTCAGCGGTGATGATGACCCTATCTGCTAGTTGGCCGGCTATTTCGCCCATCAGGGGTCGCTTGGCCCGGTCGCGCAGCCCAGCACAGCCAAAGACCACAAAGAGCCGGCCACGGGTCATGGTTCGGGCAACCTCCAGAGCGTGGCGCAAGGCGTTGGGGGTGTGGGCGAAGTCTATTATCACTGGGAAAGGTTGGCCCAAGTCTATCTTCTCCATACGACCGGGGACGCCAGGCATGCGACTAACGCCCTCTTGTATGGCTCCAGGGGAAACCTCCTGGGAGGTGGCAACGGCGATAGCAGCCAAAAGGTTGTAAACGTTGAACTCACCTACTAGAGGCGACTGGATGGGGAAGGAGCCGGCAGGGGTCTGGACGGTGAAACGGGTGCCGGTGGGGAGGAGGGTTATCGCCTCGGCGATGACTTCTGCTGGATGGCGGAGGCCGTAGGTGATCCGACGGTCGGTGGGGATCTCCTTCAGGTAATCGAAAGAGGGGTCGTGGAGATTTAAGACCGAGACCTTAGGGGTTCCAGGCTTTCGGAAGGAAGTGGCCAGGCTGCGGAAGAGGAGGGCCTTCGCCTCCTGATACTCCTGGAAACTCTTATGGTAATCCAGGTGCTCGTGGGTGATGTTGGTGATAACTGCCACATCGAAGTGGCAGGCTTCAAGGCGATATTGAGCCAGGCCGTGGGAGGTGGCTTCAACAATTGCGTATTGACACCCTGCTCGGACCATACGCCCCAGGTACCCCTGCACTTGCAGGGGGTCAGGAGTAGTGGTATGGAAACCGGTATCTAACTCCTCCCGGCCGATTACGGCGCTGACGCTGGTCACCATGCCTGTGGCATAACCTGCAGTCTCCAGTATCGACCGGATGAGGTTGATCGTGGTCGTCTTGCCGTCGGTCCCCGTGACGCCGATGAGACGCAATCTTCGGGAGGGGAAGCCATGCCAAGCAGCGGCCAGGTGGGCCAAGGCCTGCCTGGAATTGGGAACGACGATGAGGGGCAGATCTACCTCGGGGATGGCGGCTACTTCCTCCACCACCAAGGCCCTTGCCCCCCGGGCGAGGGCCTGCGGTATGAACTGATGGCCGTCGTACTCCAACCCCTTTAGGGCCACAAAGAGGTCGCCGGGCCTCACTTGGCGGGAGTCGCTGGCAAGGCCGGTGATCTCGGCATCTTCTCCCTTTGCCACTGGCCAGGGCAGAGCGGAAGTGAGGTCATATAGTCGCATCTCACCCTAAGTATACCACAAAGGGCAGCCCGACTACAGCGCTGCCTCTTGCTTCTTAGGCTGAATGGTTTCTACCAGGGGAGCATAGCCATCGGTTGCATGGAGCGGGTTGCCAGGTTGATGAAGGGCTGGGGGTAAAGGCCCATGATAAGGGTCATAGCCATGGTGACGGCCACGGCCAGGAGCAGGGTGGCGGGTATCCGAAGGCTTGTCTCCTCCTTTGGGGGGAGGAAGAACATCTGGCGGACGACGTTGAAGTAGTAGTAGAGGGAGACGACGCTGTTGAGGACGCCCACGGCGGCCAGGAAGTAGAAGATATTTTGGCCCATCTGGATGGCGGCCCCGAAGACGAAGAGTTTTCCCAGGAACCCTCCGGTGAGGGGTATGCCGGCTAGGGACATGAAGAAGACGACTAAGGCGGTGGCCAAAAATGGAGCCCGGCGGATGAGCCCGGCGTAGTCGGCGATCTCGTCTGAGCCAGTGGCATAGGAGAAAGCCACCACGGCCACGAAGGCTCCCAGGTTGGTGAAAAGATAGGCCAGGATGAAGAGGAGCACCCCGGTTATCCCCACCGTCTCTGGTCCCGCAGCCACGACGCCCAAGAGTATGTATCCCACTTGAGCGATGGAGGAGTAGGCCAGCATCCTCTTGATATTCGTCTGTTGGATGGCCACCAGGTTACCGAAGGTCATGCTCACTAGAGATATCCCCGCGAGGATGGCTACCCAATCGATCTGATAGGTGGGAAGAGCGGTCAAGAAGACGCGAATTAGGACGGCGAAGCCGGCGGCCTTGGGACCTACGGAGAGGAAAGCGGCTATGGGAGTGGGGGCTCCCTCGTAGGCGTCAGGGGCCCATTGGTGGAAGGGCACGAGGGATATCTTGAAGCCGAAGCCAGCCAGCATGAAGATGAGAGCGGGCAAGATCAGCCATGAGGTAGAGGCCGCAGGGGAGGCGGGAAAGAGGAGGGCGTTTCTGATCTCCGTCAGGTTGGTGGAGCCGGTTATCCCATAGATAAGGGAGATGCCGTAGAGCATCACCGCCGAGGTGACAGCGCCGTAGAGGAAATATT
>CAZERB010000224.1:0-2441 GCA_964514645.1 uncultured Anaerolineales bacterium | reverse complement strand
GCCGCCAAATTGAGATCATGCATGGTGGCCAGCACCGTAAGAGCGGATTCCCTGTTGAGCCTCCTCAAGAGTTCCAATACCTCCACCTGATGGTTTATATCCAGATGCACCGTTGGCTCGTCCAAGAGGAGGATATCCGGCTCTTGGGCCAGGGCCATGGCCACTATCACCTTCTGGCGTTCGCCGCCGGAGAGTTCCTGGAAGGGCCTCTGAGCCAAGTACTGGATGCCTACCCGCTCCATCACCCGCTCTACCACCTCCCTATCCCGTTGTCCGGCGCCCAGCAGGCGACCGACATGGGGTGTCCTCCCCATCATCACCATCTCCCAGACGGAGAAGGAGAAGAGCATCTCCAGTTCCTGAGGTACCACGGCGATGAGGCGGGCGATATCCCGGCGGCTCATCTCTCCTAAATCGCGCCCCAAGAGATAAACGCTCCCTGACTTGGGGGGCAAGAAACCACTCAGGATCCTGAGCAGGGTGGTCTTCCCAGAACCGTTGGGACCGATAAGGCCCACCATATCCCCCCTTTTCAAGCCTAGGCTCACACTCTTGATGACCAGGCCATCGTAATAGGAAAAATCCACCTCTCGCGCCTCAACGATATATCGATCTTCCCTCTCTTCAGACATGACCTCTCCCCTCAGAAACCATACTCTCTCTTGCTGCGCCGCAAAAGATAGATGAAAAAGGGAGCACCCACCAGAGCGGTGATGATCCCTACTGGCAACTCCGCAGGCGCTAGAAGGAGCCGAGCCAAAAGGTCCGAAAGGACTAGAAAGAGCCCTCCCAGGAGCGCGGCGGCAGGTAGGAGCAGACGATGATCTGGGCCCAAGATTAGCCGACCCACATGGGGGATCACTAACCCCACAAAGCCCACCAAGCCACTTACGGAGACGGCAGCGGCCGTAAGGAGGGAGCCCAGGATCAAGAGGGTCACTTTCCGCCGTTCAACCGGCACCCCCACATAGGCCGCCTGCTCCTCCCCTAAGGAGAGGGCATTCAGGTCGCCAGCATAGAGGTAACTCCAGCCCATCCCCAGAACGATCAAGGGGGTGACGATCATCAGTTGTTCCCACCGCCCCCCTCCTAACCCGCCCATCGTCCAGAGGATTATCCGCCTTAGCCCCGCGCCGCTTAACATCATGAGAAAGGACATCACCGCTGCCAGCATCGAACTGACCGCGAAGCCGGCCAGAAGCAGGGTGGTCACCGGCGTTCGGGGCCCCACCCGAGCCAGGTTGTAGACCACCACCACCGCCGCTAGGGCCCCCACGAAAGCGGCCAAAGGCACCAAAGTGAATCCGTACCAGACGATCTGCACCGGCAAGAGGAGAGCCACGGTGGCCCCCAGGGCAGCCCCTCCGGAGGTGCCTATGATATAAGGGTCGGCCATGGGGTTCCGCAAAAGCCCCTGGAAGATCACACCTGCCGCCGCCAGGGCGAAACCTACCACCAGGGCAGAAGTCACCCGGGGCAGGCGGATCTGTAAGATGATAGCCTCCACTCCCTCCGACCAGGTGGGAGAGATTTCCACCCCTGGCAGGCGGCTGAGAAGCAGCCGCGCTACCTGATCGAAGGGCACAACCACCGCTCCCAGGGAGGCTGCCAATACTACGCCTACGATGAGAGCCCCGCCCAGAAACGTAAAGACGGTCAGCGATCTCTTTGCCAAGTCCATCTCCCAAGGCTAGGGGTCCAAAGCCCCCTAGCCCAAACCTCACTTGAAGAGTTCGGGATGTATTATCCTGGCCAACTCCTCTAAGCCATCGACGATGCGAGGCCCCGGACGGCTAACCAAATTATCGTCTATGGGGTAGATCGCTCCTTCCTTGACAGCAGTGATCACCCCCCATCCGGGACGCTCTTCCACCGATTCCACTGTCACCCCATAATTAGCGTCGCCCAGGATGATGATCTCTGGGTCCTGGGCTATCACCTCCTCGGTGCTGAATTCAGCCCATTCCATCTCTGCGCTCGCTCCCAGGTTGACGCCACCAGCCATGGTTATGAGAGTGTCGATGAAGGAACCCGGGCCAGCGGTCCAAGGTCGTGTGGGATCTGTGGCATCCAGTTCGTAGAAGACCAACGGTTTCCTCTCCGCCTGGGCCACCCGTGAGAGCACCTCTTCCATCCGAGCCCTAAGTTCGCTCGCCAGGCGGGCGGCTTCATCCTCGCTCCCCGTGGCGCGCCCAACTAATTCAATGTCGGCAAAGATGCCCTCGATGTCCATGGGAGCAAGCACCAGCACGGTCAAGCCCAGATCCCCCATGGTTTGGGTCTTCTCCAACTGAGCTGCACCCCCTATGTAGAGCACCAAGTCTGGTTCTAGATCCACGATCTTCTCAAGGTTAGGCTCGACGAACCCCACCTTCTCTATCTCTTTGGCCTCTTCCGGGTAATCGCAGAAATCTGATACCCCTACCACTTTATCCCCTAGA
>CAZERB010000223.1:0-2448 GCA_964514645.1 uncultured Anaerolineales bacterium | reverse complement strand
GTCTCAGAAACTGGCCAGCCCCCACCTGGCCCACAAACTGTCCATCTTTGACGATGACCTTGCCTCTCTGCATGGTCAGGACCGGATACCCTCTTACGGTGATGTGGTCATAGGGGCTATGGTCTACATTCATATGCAGGTTTTCCAGGCTGAGACGGACCTCTTTTTGGGGGTCGAAGATGACCAGATCCGCGTCCGCCCCTATGGAGATGGTGCCCTTCTCTGGAGCCAAGCCGAATAGACGGGCCGGATTGGTGGAGACCAACTCTACGAACCTGTTAATAGAGAAGCGCCCCTCGTTCACCCCGAAGTGGTAGATCAAGGGCACCCTTGTCTCTACACCGGGCATGCCGTTGGGGATCTTGGAGAAGTCATCTCTACCCATATCTTTCTGGCCCACGAAGTTGAAGGAACAATGGTCGGTGCTAACCACCTGCAAATCGCCGGAGGCCAGGCCTTTCCAAAGGCAGTCGCCATTGCCCTTCTCCCGCAGCGGGGGGGAGATCACATATTTCGCCCCCTCGAAATTGGGCAATTTGTAATGCTCGGTGTTGAAGAAGAGATATTGAGGGCAGGTCTCGGCCAGAACAGGCTGTCCCTTGTCCCGGGCCTCCTTCACCTTCTCCAGAGCCTGAGCCGTGCTCAAATGGGCGATATAGATGGGGGCTCCGGCCAGAGCGGCCAAGATGATGGCCCGGCCAACAGCCTCGACCTCCGCTTCGGGAGGGTGACTTCGAGCGTGCCAGATCGGCTCCTTCTTGCCCTCGGCCACGTGCTTGTTTACGAGGTAATGCAAAATATCGCCGTTCTCGGCGTGCACCATGATGAGCGCTCCCAGTTCCTTAGCCTTGAGGAGAGACTTGAAAAGGGTTTCATCGTCCGCCATGTAGGTACCCCTATAAGCCATATAGAGTTTGAAACTGGTAACACCTTGCTCTACCATTTGGGCCATCTCTACGTTCATCACCTCCTCGGTCATATCTGTTATGGCCACGTGGAAGCCATAATCGATGGCCGCCTTCCCCTTGGCTCTCTCCATCCGAATCTCCAGCGCCTGGTGTAGGCTCTCCCCCTTCCCCTGGTCGGCGAAGTCTAAAAATGTGGTAGTGCCGCCGCATGCAGCGGCAATGCTTCCGGTCTCGAAATCATCGGCGGAGAGAGTGCCCAGGGAAGGCAACTCGAAATGGGTATGTACATCGATGGCTCCAGGGAATACATATTTGCCCTGGGCATCGATGATCTCTACGCCCCCTAAACCTCGGCCGAGAGCCGCGATCTTCCCTTCCTCGAGACCTATATCGGCCTGATAGGTTTCTGTAGCCGTAACAACGGTTCCATTCCTTACCACGGTGTCCATTATGACCCTCCCAAGAATGGTGGCTCGCTTCAAGCGGACACCAAGGGACCAAAGATAAAGGCTACTCTACAACCCTCTTGTCACTAACTCCGCCACCTCGCCGGGGTGGCGCGCCACCGGGACCCCGATCCCTTCGAAGGCTCGTATCTTCTCCTCGGCTGTGCCTCTCCCCCTGGAGATGATAGCCCCGGCGTGACCCATCCGCTTCCCTGGAGGGGCTGTTCGTCCGGCCACGAAGGCCACCACCGGCTTGGTCATATGAGAGGCGATGAACTCGGCCGCACATTCCTCATCGCTACCTCCTATCTCACCGATGAGGACCACAATATCTGTGGCTGGATCCGCCTCAAAGAGCCGTAAGATATCTACGAAATTGGAGCCCAGGATGGGATCGCCCCCGATCCCTACCACAGTTGATTGGCCCAGGCCGCGCAGCGTCAACTCGTTCACCACCTCGTAGGTGAGGGTGCCGCTCCGAGAGACGACGCCCACGCTCCCCGGCATATGGATATCTCCAGGCATGATCCCCACCTTACACTCCCCCGGCGTGATGACCCCCGGACAGTTGGGCCCGATGAGCCGCACCCCGCTAATATCCAAATACCTCTTCACCCTTATCATATCTAGGATGGGGATCCCTTCAGTGATGCAGACGATGAGCCCCACCCTCGAATTGGCGGCTTCATAGATAGCGTCGGGGGCGAAGGGAGCGGGGACATAGATGATAGAGATATTAGCCTCGGTTACGGCCACCGCTTCTTTCATAGTATCGAAGACGGGGACGCCACATGCCTCTGTTCCTCCCTTGCCGGGGGTCACCCCTCCCACCACCTTAGTGCCGTAGCCGATCATGTGGCGGGTATGGAATTCGCCCTCTCGCCCAGTAATGCCCTGGACCAGAAGCCTGGTCTTCTTGTCAACAAGAATGCCCATCTTATGGCCTCAAGATAACTTTTCCCTGATCAACTTTGCTACCTCGCGGATCTGGGCGCAATCGGTCGGCTTGGGTTGCCAGGGGCGGATCAGGTCATCGCCCACCCAGCGCGGGACGATATGAAAATGGAAGTGGAAGACGCTCTGGAAGCCGCCGG
>CAZERB010000222.1:0-2456 GCA_964514645.1 uncultured Anaerolineales bacterium | reverse complement strand
CCGGGAGAGCATATCATCTTGGAAGGTAGATACGGCTCTCGTGCTTTCGATTTCAACCATTTGGAGGTCTTTGGAGCCTCGAGTAGTTTCGGCGAGGCGGTGGACTTTTCCCAGATAGGGGTAGTAGGCCATCGCTTGCGCAAGGTCTTCGACTACACCTACGATACCAACAACGAATGTGTTAGCCGAGCGGCGGCCGACCTCCGCTACCAAGAGGTCAGGGGGAAATGGGGCCAGATAGTCATCTATCCCAATGTGGGGCAGGAACTCTTCGATGTGATTGCCATCACTGATAGCCGGGTGGGGCTCTCAAGCGCCTTGCGTCGGGTTATGGGGATCCGCGAGGAGTATGACGCCGAAAAGGGGGTATATCGCCAGATCTTGGAGTTAGGAGATAGATAGGAGGAAGAGATGGATATCCGACGGGGTATAATCCGTGCTTTCGACAGTGGCACCTATTTGGCCGATGTCCAGATTGTGGGCTCCGTGGCTACTATACTCAGTGGAGTGCCGGTGGCGAAGCAGATCGGAGCGGACCTCATAACGTCTGGGGCCAAGTGTGGGGTTCTCTTTTTCGATGAGACGAACCCTTCCGATGCTTGTGTGGTCTTTGTCTATGATGGGGCTCCCGTGCCCTGGGTCACTAGTGACCTGATCAAAGATGGAGAGGTAGCCATCGCTGATCTGGCAAACGATGCGGCCGTTCACCACGCTCGGCACGAGGACGGTGGGACAGATGCCCTTACCGCTCTCCTTTCCACTATCATCGATTTGCAGTACGAACAAGATAGTAGCGGCAGTTCGCAGACAACCACAAGCGACGCCTATGTAGACATCACCGGAGCCTCAATTACCGTCACCGGGCCTGGGAAGTTTTTCATCATCTTCAGCGGTGATGTCCAGAATGATACGGCAGGTAAGGGGGTGTGGGTTCACATAGAAAGGAATGGGACAGAGGTTGGCAACCCTCGACTTTGTGGAGGTGCCGGCTATGCGGCTGGCTTGGCGGTGTCAAGCAATGCGCTCTGGATAGACGATGTTACGACTTCTGGTAGTAGGACTTACAAGGCGAGGTTTTGTCGCCATCAAGGAGGCACCGCGAAGGTCGAGCGATGGGTCTTCATTGTGATGAAGTTTAAGACCTAACCCCGTGGTTCCTTCTTCTCCATGCTCCCCTCGGATCCCGGGATCCTCGCCCAAGGAGCATCCCCGCTATGCGAACGCATTGAGCTCACCCTTGTCCCGCGGGATCCTGTAAAGAAAGGCAGGCTCATAAAAGTGGTGGCCGGGAGATAATACAATTCTCCCAGCGACCGAAGGGGAGGGAGGAGATTAGGAGCTGCATCTCCTGGATGGTGAACCCCCGTTCATAAAGGAGGGAAACGGCCTCTGTATTTATGCCCGGAACGCGAACGGTAAAGGTATCCACGCCTTGATCGGAGAGGCGCTCGATGGCGAACCCCAGAATGGGGCGCATATATTCACCTTTCAGCGTAGCCAGGGGACCTATATGGCCCTCATCGGAGAGATAGACGTAAGCGATGGCTCTCTTCCTCTCCCTAAAGAGGTAACAGCGCATCTCCGGTGCTCCCAACCAGTAGCGGTGATCTATGTGGCGCTTGGCGCCGCGGATCCTCTCATCGATCTCCCCCAGCGCGGCTACCGTCTCTTCCGATAAACCGGCCACTTGGAACTCAGGCGGCTCTGCCTCTCTCTGATCCAGCCTCATAGAGATGATACTTCCTCTCATGCGAAGGATGGGGACGCGAGGGAACATCCCATGTCGAGCGTATAGGGAGATGGAGGGCCAGTTTGAGGCATCGGCATAGGTGGCGATTATCTTCACCTCTTCCCGCTGGGCTCCTTGGAGGGCCCTAGCCAAAAGTTCCCCGCCGATCCCCTGGCCTTGAAACTCCGGGAGCACCATGAGGTAGGATAGGAACCATAAGCCATCCCTCACAATGCTACAGGCGAAGGCGGCCAACTTTCCTCTCACCTCCGCTACCCAAAAGCCCTCGTCGCTGGTGGCCAAGAAATGGTGCCAAAGAGGCAGATAATCCTCGAAATCCGCCTCTACCGAAGGTCGGCCCATCTGCAGGGCGACTTGATCCAACGCTTCCACCATAATGTGATGGGCGCCCTCCAGATCTCTCTCCTCAGCCAGACGGTAGTTCACCTTCATCCTCGTAAGCCCTCCTATCTATGGTCAGCCAACGATCTGACCATCCTGTAGGACGGGAAAAGGGATAGCCCTCCTTATTATTATACTCTTGGCCCAAAGGGGGTGTCAATGCAAAAGAAGTCGCGTCTGGAATTTCTGCGCTTGCGAGTAAGAGCAGGTGTCTTTCTTACCTTAAAAGGGGCTGACAACACCAGCCCCTGCCGCCAGCAGACACTAAACCCTTCGCCTGGCAGCAAAACCTTTGCCGACCGACGAGAGGCTGTGTCCTTTGGCA